>NZ_JAQMYQ010000089.1:0-7793 GCF_028369275.1 Mitsuaria sp. RG | reverse complement strand
CCCCCCCCCCCCCCCCCCCCGCGACAGCGTTCAGCGCTTGAGCTTGCCGCGTTACTCGGCCACTACCGCCTGCAACCGGGCCCACAGCCGCTCGACATGCGCACGCTCGGTCGGCAGCGCCCCCACCGACACCCGCACCATCCAGCGCCCGTCGAGAGTCGCCGGGGTCACGTAGGCATCGCCCGAATTGTTGAGACGTTCGGCCCAGGCACGGGTATGGGCATCCAGCGCCTCACCCGCGAGGCCCGCCGGGCAATGACGGATGCACAGGGTCTGCAATTGCACCGGCGCCAGCACTTCCCACTGCGCCGTCGCCTCGACCTGGGCAGCCAGCCAACGGGCGTTGTCCAGGTCGCGACGCAGGCGTTGCTGCAGGGCCTCGACCCCTTCGCTGCGCAGCATGAACCACAGTTTCAGCGCGCGGAACCGGCGCCCCAGCGGGATGCCCCAATCGCGCAGGTTCTTCACCTCGCCATCGACCGCCGATTGCAAGTAGCTGGGGTTGGTGCTCATCACCCGGATCAGGTGCTGCGGATCGCGCACGTAGTAGATCGAGCAGTCGAAGGCCACGCCCAGCCATTTGTGGGCGTTGACCACCACCGAGTCGGCCAGCTCGATGCCGTCCCACATCCAGCGGCACTCCGGAAGGATCATCGCCGAGCCGGCCATGGCCGAGTCCACGTGCAGCCACAGCTGGTTGGCCTGGGCGATCTCGCCGATCGGACGCAGCGGGTCCAGCGCGGTGGTGGTGGTGGTGCCGGTGGTGGCGACCACGGCGCAGGGCTGGTTGCCGGCGGCCAGGTCCTGCTCGATGGCCTCGCGCAGCGCCTCCGGACGCATGGCGTAGCGGGCGTCGGTGGGGATCAGGCGGATATTGTCGCGGCCGAATCCGGCCAGCAGCGCGGCCTTGTCCACCGAGCTGTGGGCGTGGGCGCTGACGTAGACGATCAATGGCCTGGCCTGGGCCTGCAGGCCGCCGTGCACCTGGGCGTGGTCGGTGGCGCGTTCGCGGGCGCTGATCAATGCCACCAGGGTGCTGGTCGAGGCAGTGTCCTGGATCACCCCGCTCCACTGCCCGCTCAGGCCCAGCAGCTGGCGCAGCCAGTCGAGGGTGGTTTCCTCCAGCTCGCTCAGTGCCGGGCTGGACTGCCACGACAGGCCAAGCACGCCCAGGCCGGTGCTGAGGAAGTCGCCGAGCACCGACGACAGGGTGCCGTTGGAGGGGAAGTAACCGTAGAAGTCCGGATGCTGCCAGTGGGACAGGCCGGGCATCACCAGCTTGTCGACGTCGGCGAGGATGGCTTCGAACGGTTCGCCTTGCTGCGGCGCGCCCTCGGGCAAGGCGGCCTTGAGGTAGCCCGGCTGGACCTGGGCCATGACCGGGCGCTCGCCGACGGTCTGGCGGTAGTCGGCGATCAGGTCGATCAGTTGGTGGCCGTACTGGCGGAATTGTTCGGGGGTCACGGGGGGCTCTCCTGTGGATTGTCAGGTGCGTGTGCCGGCCTCTTCGCGGGGCAAGCCCGCTCCTACAGGGACCGCGCAATCCTGTAGGAGCGGGCTTGCCCCGCGAAGAGGCCGGCACTGGCAACACAATGCCCGCAGTCTAGGCGCCTGCCGGCTTGCGAATAACCCCGCTTCGCGCATAGCTGCTATGGCGAAGGCGCATGCCCACCTTGCACGCCGAACTGCGACTGGCGCCACACCTCGAATACCCGGTTGCGCAGCCAGCGGTGCTCGGCCGAGGCCTGCAGGCGCTGGTGCCACACCACCCAGTAGCGCTGGGTGTGGTCGATGAAGCCCATCGGCCGCCAGCTCAGGCCGTGCAGCCGCGCCAGTTGCCGGGCGATGTGCTCGGGCACTGTAGCCAGGGCCTGGCCATTGCCGAGCACCTGGACCATGGCACTGAAGAACGGCACCTCCAGGCTGATGCGCCGCTGCAGCCCCTGGACGCGCAAATGACGGTCGATAAAGCTGTCCTTGTCGCCGCCCCCGGACACCCGCACATGCTTGAAGGCCAGGTAGTCGTCCTGGCTCAGCTCGGCGCGGGTGCTCAGCGGATGGTCATGGCGCATCAGGCACACCGCCCGGTCCTCGCCCAGCAGCCGGCCGTGCAGGTTGGGCGGCGATTCGTCGAACAACGTGGTGGCCAGGTCGATCTCGCCGCTGGCAAGCAAGGCGTACTGCCCAGCCTGCCAGGTGCGGTACTCCAGCGACACGCCCGGCGCTTCCTGCTCCAGCACCGCGACCAGCTGCGGCAGCATGTGCTCGGCCACGTAGTCGGAGGCGGCGAGGCAGAAGCGCCGCTCGCAGCGCGCCGGGTCGAACGCCGCGGGCTGGCGCAGGGCGTTGAGCTCCTCCAGCACCTGGCGCAACGGCTCGACCAGCGCCTCGGCGTGCTCGCTGAGTACATAGCCACGGCCCTGGCGCACCAGCAGCGGGTCATCGAAGGCCTCGCGCAGGCTGGCCAGCTGGCGGCTCAGGGCCGATTGGCTGCAGCCCAGGCGCTCGGCGGCGTGGCTGAGGTTCTTCAGTTGCAGGAGGCAGTCGAGGGTGCGCAGGTGGGCGAGGCTGAGGGAGGCGAAGGTGGGGTGCATGAGGCAGGTCCGGAAATGATCGCGGGGCAAGCCCGCTCCCACAGACGCGCTGGGAGCGGGGTTGCCCCGCGAGGATGACGCTCGGCTCAGTCGGTCAGGCCGACATAGACGTTCTGCACGTCATCGTTCTCGTCGATCGCCTCGAGGAACGCTTCGACCTCGGCCAGGGCTTCGGCGCTGAGGCTGGCGGCGCTCACCGGGTTCTTCGGGGTGTAGCCGATCTTCGCCGACGTCACGGTAAAGCCCTGCTCCGGCAGGGCCTTCTGCACGGCATCCAGGTCGGTGGTGTCGGTGATGAACAGGGTCGAACCCTCTTCCTCGCCGTCCTCGAAGTCCTGGGCACCGGCTTCGATGGCCGCCATTTCCGGGTCGGCGTCACCTTCCGGGGTGGCCTCGATCAGGCCTACATGGTTGAAGTCCCAGGCCACCGAACCGCTGGCACCCAGCTGGCCCTTGCGGAACAGCACGCGGACCTGCGCCACGGTACGGTTGATGTTGTCGGTCAGGCACTCGACGATCAACGGCACTTGGTGCGGGGCGAAGCCTTCGTAGCTGACCGCATGGTACTGCACGGCCTCGCCGTCCAGGCCCGCGCCCTTCTTGATCGCGCGCTCCAGGGTCTCACGGGTCATCGAGGCTTTCTTGGCCTGGATGATCGCCAGGCGCAGGCGCGGGTTCATGTCCGGGTCGGCGCCCGACTTGGCCGCGATCTGGATTTCCTTGGACAGCTTGCCCATGACCTTGCCTTTGGCATTGGCCGCTGTTTCTCTATGTTTGGCTTTCCACTGTGCGCCCATATCGACTCTCTTTGTTTCCGCGGCCGGTTCAGGAAGCGACCGGCCTTAAAGTGGGGAGAGTTTATACGCCCTGCGCACCGGGTTCGACAAGAAATCGCGTATCCCGCGTGGGAGCGGGTCAGCCCTTGTCCGCCTTCCCCGCCGCCGCCGCGAACTTCGCCAGGCGCACGTCCAGCCGGCGCGGCCGCACGCCACGGTCCTCGGCGCGTTCCTTGCGGCGGATGGCATTGCGCACCAGCAACGACCCCAGGTAGCGCACCGGCTCCGGCGGAAACTGCCCCAGCGGCCCCTTGACCAGCGGCGAGCGGGTCCAGGCGTTGTCCAGCCCCAGTGCCAGCGACGACAGGATCTGCCCGCCCATGTGGCACGGCCCCACCCCGCTGCCGGAGTAACCGAAGCCGTAGAACACGTTGCCCTGCCCATCGAGCCGACCGAAGAACGGCAGCCCGGTCACCGAGCGGTCCGACGGCCCGTTCCAACTGGCCGCCAGCGGCACCTCGGCCAGCGCCGGGAAGAACTCGGCCAGGCTTTCGCGCAGCAGCGGCTGGTACGGCGACGGCTGGTCGAACACCGGCAGCATGCGCCCGCCATAAGCAAAGGTATTGCCGCCCTTGCCGAGCATCAACCGGCCATCGGAAGTGTTGTGGTAGTAGTGCACGAAGATCCGCGAGTCGAGCACGCTGACGCCACTGTCCAGGCCGATCCGGCCCAGCAGCTCGGGGCACGGCTCGGTGATCACCATGTCGCTGGAGACGATCGCCACGCTGCGCCCGAACTGCGGGAAGGCCCGCGCCATCCAGGCATTGAGGCCCAGCACCACGCGGTCGGCGCGGACGGTGCCGGCGCGGGTGCGCACCTGCACCGGCGCGCCATGCTCCAGGCCGGTCATCGCCGTGCCCTCGTGGATGCGCACGCCACGCTGCAAGGCCACCCGGCGCAGGCCGCGCACCAGCCGCCCCGGCTGCACCGTGGCCGCGGCCGGCGAGTACCAGCCCTCCAGATGCCGGTCGGAGCCGGCCAGGCGCTGCACCTGCTCCAGCGCCAGGCGCTGAAACGAATTGATCCCCTGCTGCTCCAGCGCGGCGATCACCGCATCGGTGCCACCGAGCTGGGCCTGGTTGGTGGCGGTGTAGAGCGTGCCGTCCATGCGGTAGTCGCAGCGAATGCCGTTGGCCGCGCAGAACTCGCCGATGGCGCCGATGCTGCGCTCGGACTCGCGCACCAGGCGCACCGCCTCGGCCACGCCGAACAAGCGCTCGAGGGTGAAGTACTTGGCCGACCAGGACAGCGCGCAGCCACCGTTGCGCCCGCTGGCCCCGGCGCCGCAGATGTCCGCCTCGAGCAGCAGCACCTCCAGCTGCGGCGCCTGTTCCTTGATCATCAGCGCGGTCCACAAGCCGGTGTAGCCACCGCCGACGATGCACACGTCGCAGCGCACGTCGCCGGCAAGCGGCGGGCACGGCGCCTGGTCTTCCTGGTCCAGGGCCTGTTGCAGCCAGAAGGGTCTCATCTACTTGCTTTCCTTTAGGTACGCAGTGGCTTGATCGCCATGCTGGTGTTGGGTGCCACATCGGTGGCCTGGGGTGCTGTTGCCGGGCGGCTGTTCCAGTGCGGCAGCAGCACCAGGGCGGAGAACAGCGCCGTGCCGGCGAAGACGATAAACACCGTGACGCTGTCGAAGTAACCGGGCAGCAGGCCGCCGAGCACCGCACCCACCGAGCCGCAGCCATTGACGAAACCGGCCGCGGTGGCGCCGGCCTTGGCCGTGCCGAAGTCGATGGCCGCGGCGCCGCTGATCATCGAGTCCGGGCCATACAGGGTCAGGCCCATCACAAACAGCAGGGCCACCACCAGCAGCACGCTGCCGCTGTGCATCGCCGCCATGAAACCGGCCAGGGTCAGGGTCAGCAGCACCAGGCTGATCACGCAGGCCGGCATGCGCCGGGCGCCGAACAGTTTGTCCGAGGCCAGGCCGATGAGGATCGGCCCGAGCAACCCGGCCAGTTCGAAGGCCGTGGGAATGATCGCCGCGCCGACCTTGCCCACCGACGGCATCTGCTCGAAGACGATCACCGGGCCCCACAGCAGGATGGCGTAGCGCGCAGGTTTGAGCATGAAGTAGGCCAGGCCCAGGGTCAGCACCGTGCGGTTGCGCAGGATCTCGCGCAGCGGCGCCCACACGCTGCACAGATTGCCCCCCGGGGCCATGCTCTGCGGCTCGGGCTCTACCGCCGGCAAGCCGACGTCCTCGGGCTTGTTGCGCTGGAAAATGAAGAACAGCACCGCCACCACGGCCACCACCACGGCGCTGGAGAAGAACGCCGCATGCCAGGTGCCGACCAGGGTGTAGGCCCACCAGCCGGCGAACGGCGAGGCCACCAGGCCGCCGAAGGCGTAGCACGAACTCCACAGCCCCAGCACCCGTCCGCGCTGGGAGGCCGGGAAGAAACTGCCGATGTTCTTGCACAGCCCCGCCCAGCCGGTGGACTGCGCCAGCCCCTGGATCAGCATGCAGGTGGCGAAGATCGGGAAGGTCGCGTAACTGCCCATCACCACCGCGGCCGCCGCCGAGATCAGCAGCCCGCCCAGCACCACCACACGGGGGCCAAAGCGGTCGGCGAGCATGCCCCAGGTGAACTGGCCCACGGCGTAGGCGGCCAGGTAGATCGCATCGAGGTTGGCCATGGCGGCCTTGTCGAGCATGAAATTCGGATCCTCGCCGATGCCGAGCTTGGCCACCGAGAAGGCCTTGCGGGTGAAATAGAAGGCGGCGTAGGCCAGCCAGGTGATCGCGAAGATCTGCACGCGCCAGCGTTTGATGGCGCCCAGGGATTGATTCATTGACTCTGACCTCTTGCTTGAGTGTGCCGGCAGAATGTGAAGAAACGCCTGTCTTGTTGTTGTGTTGCGCACTGCGTGACGGAGGGACGTCACCTGGTCAGATGGCGGTGGTGCCGCCATGGCCGACATGGCGCCGCTCGTGGCGGCGCAGCCGGGTTGAAACACATGGAAACAGGTGCTGACTGATAAATAAAATCGATTTATCGTATTTCACACATAAGCCCAGCTTGTAAGCGGAGTGTTCGATGTCGGTCTCCCATGCTCAACTCAAGGCCTTTCATGCAGTCGCCGAACAGGGCAGCTTCACCCGTGCGGCGCAGAAGCTGTTTTTGACCCAGCCGGCGGTGTCCGACCAGGTGCGCAAGCTCGAGGAGCGCTTCGGTGTGCTGCTGTTCCAGCGCAACAAGCGCTCGGTGCAGCTGACCGACCTGGGCGAGCGCTTGCTGGGCGTGACCCAGCGTCTGTTCGCCTGTGAGGCCGAGGCCGTGGAGCTGCTGCAGGACTCCCGCGCCCTGCACACCGGCAGCCTGACCCTGGCGGTGGACGCGCCGGTGCACGTGCTGCCGCAGATCGCCCGGTTCTGCCAGCGGTATCCGGGGATCCAGGTGAAGATCGAGACCGGCAATACCGATGAGTCGCTGGCCCGGCTGTTCAGCTACCAGGCGGACCTGGCCCTGCTCGGGCGCGATGTCGATGATGAGCGGTTGTTCTGCGTGCCGATGCGGCGTGACCCGATGGTGGCGTTCGTTTCGCACAACCATCCGTGGGCCAGCCGGGGGCAGATCAACCTGGCGGACCTGGATGACACGCCGTTGGTGCTGCGTGAGCCGGGGTCGGTGACGCGGCAGACGCTGGAGGAGGAAATGCAACGGGCCGGGTTGCGGATCCGGCCGGCGATCCAGGTCGAGGGGCGTGAGGCGGCGCGGGAGGCGGTGGTGGTGGGGATTGGCGTGGGGGTTGTTTCGGCGGCGGAGTTTGGGGCTGATGCGCGGGTTTGTGCTTTGCCGATTGTGGATTGTCGGCGGCATTTGACCGAGACGCTGGTTTGTTTGAGTGAGCAGAGGACGCGGCGGGTGGTGGCTACGTTTTTGGAGATGGTTTTGGAGGGGCTCTAGGGGTGGGTCTGGGTCTGGGTCTTTGGTGATTGTTTTGGTTTTTGTATGCGCATTCGTAGAATATAACGACATTTAGGCACCTTTCCGCCCTTACGGCGGGTTACTTTGGTCTTGGCCAAAGTAACCAAAGCCGCCCCGCTCCGTTCATCCGGCCCCTACGCTGCGCTCCGGGGTTCCCTCGCTCCGTTCTTGCTCCCGGGAGGACCGCGCTGAACGCCCCATCCTGGGGCGCAGCGCTTGACGGCCATCCATGGCCGTCACCTCCCTTCGCAAGAACTCCGCTCGGCCTCCTGAAGTCGCAATTGGTGTTGCCTGAACTATTGCGCGCTTAGAAGCAAGAGCAAGAGCAAGAGCAAGAGCAAGAGCAAGAGCAAGAGCAAGAGCAAGAGATGCGAAGTTAGTTGTTTGACAGTTAGTTATGTATTGATTCTACCGGCCCTTTCGCG
>NZ_JAQMYQ010000088.1:0-8398 GCF_028369275.1 Mitsuaria sp. RG | reverse complement strand
CCTAACCTGTCAGGCCATGGTTGCCCGCCTTGGTGCATGTCTTGAGACAGGTGAAGCGCCAGTAGTGCTCACGCTGAAACCGCGTCGTACCCACAAGGCGGACCCGGCAATGGCACAGGATTGACTGGCCCGAAACAGATGTAGGAGCGGCCTTGTGCCGCGATGCGCCGCGCGGGCGGCGCTCGGTCTTATAGGCGCTGCAAGCGCTATCGTCTGGCACCTGTTCGCCTACATGAGGTCAAAAGTTCCTACCCAGGGGTCATTGTTCCCATTTGCGCAGGGTGGCCACCTGCACGTCGATCATCTTGGCAAAGCGTACCAAGGATAGCCCGGTCGCCTTGCGGATGTTCCTGAACTGAAGGGCGTCGATTTCAAACTGGCGGGAGGGGAGGCGTTTGCCATGGATGATCTCATCCATCTGTTCAACGCTTTCCATAAGCTCTTCGAAGTGGTGGCTCATATGGCTACCGTGCTCCTTTTCTGAGATTGATGGTGATCCTCGAAGTGTACTGATCATTACGAGCGCGGTTATGTCATTCCCTTCAGTTAGTGATGTAGTCCCTCTCCCTCAACCCGCCTCTCCCTCCCGCCGAGCCCTGTTGCGCCACACCCGATACGCCCGAATCCCCGCCCGTACCGAGCCGAACAGCAACTTCTCTTCCATTTCCCGCGCCATCCCGGAACGCACCAGCATGCGCAGGAAGGTGCCGCGGGCGCGGGCGATGGCGAAGTGGATGCCCTGGGCGGCGAGGGTGTCGCGCACTTCGCGCAGGGCCGCCACGCCACTGACGTCGATGCTGGTCACGGCCTCCGCGTCGAACAGCACCACCTGTGGTTTCTCCACGCCCTGCACGGCTTCGAGCAGGCGCATCTTGAAGTAGTCGGCATTGAAGAACAGGATCGCATCGTCGAAGCGATACACCACCAGGCCCGGGACGGTGCGGGCGTCCTTGTGCTGGCGCACGTCCACCTGGCCCTCGATGCCCGGCACCCAGCCCAGCACGGCGTCGGTGGGCTGGTAGATGCTGTAGAGCAGGCGCAGGATGGCCAGGGTCACGGCGAACACGATGCCCGGCAACACGCCCAGGCCGAGTACGCCGACCGTGGTCAGCAGGCACAGCCAGAACTCGAAACGGCTTAGCTTGCGGATGGTCTTGAGCGACTTCACGTCGATCAGCCCCCAGCCGGCCATCAGCAGCACCGCGCCCAGCGCGGCCTGGGGAATCCAGGCCATGGGCGCGGTGAAGAACAACAGGATCAGGGCGATCACCAGGGCGGCGATGATGCCCACCAACTGGCTCTTGCCGCCGACCATGTCGTTGACCGCGGTGCGCGAATCGGCGCCGCTGATGGCGAAGCCCTGGGATATGCCGGCGGCCAGGTTGCTCACGCCCAGGGCGAGGAACTCGTGGTTGGCGTTGATCGCGTAGCCATGGCGGGCGGCGAAGCTGCGGGCGGTGAGCATGGCGCTGCAGAAACTGATGGTGGCGATACCCAAGGCGTCGCGCAGCAGGCTCTTGGTTTCCGCCAGGCTGCTCTGCGGCCAGGCCAGTTCCGGGATGCCCGCCGGCACCGGGCCGAGGATCGCTACCCCATAACGGTCAAGACCGAACAGCCCGGCCAGGGCGGTGAACACCACCACGGTCACCAGTGCCGCCGGCAGTCGCGGGTAGCGTCGCGGCAGCCAGACCAGCAGGCCCAACCCGGCCAGGCCGATGGCCAGGGTCAACCAGTGGATCTCGCCCAGGCGCTGGAGGAAGTTGATCAGGCTGAGGATGAACCCATCGCCTTCGATCTTGAAACCCACCACCTTCGACAACTGCCCGGCGAGCAGGCTCAGGCCGATGCCGTTGAGGTAGCCGATGAGGATCGGCCGCGAGAAGAAGCTGGCGATGAAACCGGCCCGCGCCACCCCGGCGGCGATCAGCATCACGCCCACCAGCACGGTGACGATCACCGACAGTTCGGCGATGCGGTGCGCATCGCCCATGGCCAACGGCGCCACGGCCCCGCCAATCATGGCGCAGGTGGCGGCGTCCGGGCCGACCATCAATTGCCGTGAACTGCCGATCAGGGCATAGACCATCATCGGCAGCACGCAGGCGTACAAGCCGTACTGCGGAGGCAGGCCGACGATCTGCGCATAGGCGATGGCAATGGGGATCTGGATCGCGGCCACCGACAGGCCGGCCTGCAGGTCAGCGTGGAACCATTCGCGGCGGTAGTGCAACAGGTTGGCCAGGCCTGGTAGCCAGCGGGAGAGAAACATGCGCAGTCCTTTGGAATTGTTTCAGCAAGCTTAGCGGTTATGCACCGCGAATCACTGGGCATTCAAGCCAATCGGCGCGGCGCTGGCCATGGGCCAGATCAACAAAGGAACGCTGGGAACGAAAAAAGGAGCCGAGGCTCCTTTTGACAGCGACGACGTGGTTGGAACGTCGTGCGGGGAATGCGAGTGCATTGACAGAAAGACGGCGCACATGTTGGCCAGGGCCGCTCAGGTCAGCGGGCCACCCTCTTCTTCATGCTATTGGAAAGTTTCTCTCGAGTTCCATCGGGCGATACGGGTCTTCTGCCGTCCGAACGTATTCTCTGCCAGAGAAGCGATCAGGTTCGAGCTCAACGCGGAGGCCAACGAAAAATTCATAGGACCATAGCTTGGCATAATGGCACTCGGTAATGCAGTCCACTGCTCTTCTTCTAGCATGTTGTAAGCATCTTCGATCGCTTCACAATCATCAGGTACAAAGTGAAAAGAGGTGCATATTTGGTGCAAATAACCGCCAGAAACAACCGGTATGCCTAGTGCTTTGGTGATCATCCAACCTTCTCTCGCCAGCGTCGGTGGATTGTCTGCGGTAATGGCAACGCCATGAATATTTGTCATGGCCAGTTGATGAATCCCATCTGTTCCCGGGCTGGCGTCTACGCAGTCAACCTCTATATCCTCGAATCGAGCTTCCAAGGCACGTTTTAGTACGTCCACCTTTTTGTGATTAACATCGCTAAGTACCCAGAATAACTGACGGTTCAAATTGCTTCTCTCGACAACGTCAGTGTCTACCAGGCAGAACTTTCGTATTCCCGCACCCGCCAGCAACATGGCGAGCGAACTGCCAATTCCACCGCAACCGACAATCAATACCCTGGATTGCCGAAGGTTTTTCAAGTCGGCAATCAAGCTTGTGCAGTTTTTTGCGTAGCAGAGTAGATAACTTGCCGTCCTGCTCGTCTGAGGTTCCGCCAGAAGGCCAAGTACTGCATTAACCTCAGCAGGGGTTCCTTTTACAAGCGAGCCGGCAGCATGCAGCGCTTTGTGCAATGCACTCTCTGAGTTTTCAGGGATCTCCACAATGGCATCAGGCCCGTTTACAAAGAGCGATCCGGGCCTGCTTGAGAACAATGTGGAGGGCGCAACAACGCCTGTCGCTATTCCTTTTGAGTAAAACACCAGATCTTCCATATCATCTCCAACAAGGCCAGAGCTCTTGAGCTCTGGCCTTGATCTATCAATTACGGCAAGAGGGGAGCATGGCGACCCCAGGCAAGCAGCCTGGGCCTGCTGCCACGGTCAACTGATGAGGGGTCACACTCACTTCTTTAGTCGCCACACTCACTTCTTTAGTCGTAAGTTTTTGAGCATCCTTCTCTTGATGCAGAGCGGCCTGGGCTGCAGGAGAGCCGATTAGAACTGCTGCTGCTACACCAATCATCTTCTTCATCATGTAACTCCTGTATGAGAACGGTTATCGTTCGCCTCGGACATTATTCTCTAAATGATTCTCAGTCAAGATGTAAAAACAGATTTTTATCGATGAAAGCATCGTTGATGGTGTCAGTGCGTTGCCTATGAGGCGTTGAGCCGGTGCAGCCAGGGAACGAGGCTTTATGGCGATTGGCCATCGCTTGAGCGGCGGTGCAGTCTGATTCTGGTTCGCAGGCAGATATAAGGAATAAGAGCCTTTTATTCCGTTCGTTCGGCAATAGATCGAAGAGGTTGACAAGGTGAAAAATAACATCCATCATCGCGAATGATTATCATATCGATCACCGGGAGGGATGCCTGTGAAATGCTCAGCTGAAGTAATAAATACCGATAAATCTTCACCATTTCAGGGGATGTCATATCCCGATCTTGTAGCGTACATGAAGCAAGAAAATACGCCTCCAGGTGCTGGCTTCACGCTTGATTATTGGATTGAAAACGCATTCATCGATGGTTCATCTTTTCTACTGGATTTAGCGTGCTCAACCGGATTTAGCTCTAGATATTGTTATGATAAAGTGGGTGCCACAGCTGAAGGGGTTGATTTGAGCCATAAGGCTGTGGAAGTAGCAAACGAAAAAGCAAAGGTTGTTGGGGCAAGTCGCAATGCCTATAAAGTAGGGGATGCCTGTCAATTGCCCTATGCGGATCATACATTTACTCACGTACTGGGTGGGTGTAATTTCGCCTTCATTCAAGATCGTGAAAAAGGGATTTTAGAGTGCAAGAGAGTGCTTAAGGATAATGGCATTCTGTGCGTGTCGAACTATTTTTATTTTGAGACGCCTCCAGTCGATGTCATCGATGCGGTCGAACGATCATTGGGATGGCGTCCTGACCCCTCTTGGGATTACGATTATTGGAACAACTTTTACCAGCGCGCTGGCTTTGTCCTGGGGTCTGAGATGAAGTTTGGTCTGGAGGTAAAGAGCGAGAGTGAGTTATTTGACAGCATCTGCTCATACATAAGGGATGAAAATGAATGTACAAGCCAGCTCGACGCCAGCCTGCAGGAGCCGCTGATCAAGCACTTCTATGAAGTTAGAAAAAGCCTGAATGAGCAAAGGAACTATCAGGGGGTTGCAATCCAGCTATGGCACAAGTGAAGCCGAAGGAAGATTTACTGAGGATTATTGGCAGGATTGCCAGCGAGCCATCCTCTTCTGGCGAGCCGTTCTTTGTTTTTGACCTCGATGCATCCTTGGAAAACGCTGCTGCTTTTCAAGACGCTGCGAGGC
Organism: Mitsuaria sp. RG; assembly: GCF_028369275.1. NCBI lineage: Bacteria > Pseudomonadati > Pseudomonadota > Betaproteobacteria > Burkholderiales > Sphaerotilaceae > Roseateles > Mitsuaria sp. RG. Next base: position 3,394 of record NZ_JAQMYQ010000088.1, on the reverse strand, counting down.
GTGAGTTTGAGAAGGTTTCACTTAGGGCGTCGATCAAATCATGCAATGTCGGCTTGTTTTGCGAGCGGCTCAGGCAGTTAGGCTATGGGGCCGAGGTGTGTAGTTTAGAAGAACTCGGGTTGGTTGAACGCGCCGGGTTCAGTTCCTCGGATATCATATTTGACGGCCCGTTGAAGACGGATGAAGAGTTAGGCTACTGTATCGATAACGATGTGCTCGTCCAGATTGATGGCCTGGGAGAGCTTGAGCGAGTCTGTGAAATAGCCCAGGCCAGACTCAAGAAAGTAGATGTTCTTGTCCGTCTAACCCATTTGTATAAGGATCAGGGTTATTCCAGGTTTGGCATGTCCGGCTCTGAATTTACCGCTGAGGCCGCCCCCCTGCTCAAAGATTGCAGCTTCGTTGAGCTCAAAGGATTTCACTTCAATTTTGGTTCGAACCTTTCTTCCCATCTTCCCATCGTAGAAGGACTTTCTCACTGGGTAGAGTTACTGAATACATGGATGCCGGAAAATGGCGTATTAGATCTGGGCAGCGGTTTTCCAGCAGATTCATTCAGCGATGACCCCGGGACGTCGACCCCTGACGCTGCCCAGTTTTTCTCTGGTATAAAGTCTTATCTGCTCGACAAATTTGGAATCAAGGCCAATGCCTGGACATACCTGTTCGAGCCTGGCCGGGTATTGAGCGAAGACTTTGGATACTTGGTAGGCAGGGTCGTAGATTCTAAATGGAGGAATGGGATCGAGATACTGCAGAGTAATCTTGCAGTCAACTGGGTGGGGTCCATGCGGTCATGGCATCATCTGGTCGCGCCTTTGGACCACGCCCGACCTCCCGCCAGAGCGACTCAGTATATCGCTGGCTTCAACTGCTTCGAGCAAGATTATTTAACCGCGATAGGTTCTGAGTTTTCGTTAAAGGCAGGTGATTGGTTTTATATCAGGGGCTGTGGCGCATATGATCTGCAGACGATGACTGAGTGGGTAAGGCGTCGTCCGGTGGTCTTGGCAGTAGTCAATGGCGATGTGGAGGTCGCGAGGCCTCGTGGGTTGACGAACGGGCTGTGCTCTGACGATCTATACCTTGCGTATGAATCCATAGATGTAAATGAGGACATATCGCTCCTTCAAGCAAGACCACGATTTGCTGACAAACTATATCCGATCATCGACAGGAACAGGCAGGGCTTTTCTGAAGCGATGCATTGGCCACGCTATTCGACCAGCCTCAAGAGCGTTCAAGATTTCTTGTTGCAGTCTCAGCTTGAACATCAGAAGGGAGCGTCGAAAACTTACGTCGTACACTTCAGGGGCGAGCCATGTGGCATGCTTTCATTTCACGAAATAGATTCGTCAAATAAAACGGCCTATATTGGATATTGGCTCGATCCTGACCGCCGTGGTTGCGGCATCATCACCCAAGCCCTACAGGCTCTTATCTCACACTATGCCGATGGCGGAGATATTCAACGATTCGTTATCAAAGTGTCCGTGCACAACGGCCCAAGCAATCGAGTCGCGCAGCGCTGCGGATTCGCGTTGGAGGGCACTCTTAAACGATCAGAAAGAATTGGCGACCGTTACGTCGACCAAAATATTTATGGGCGTGTTGTGGAGTGAATGTTCAAGTGGGAGGAGGGCAGTAACGCAGCGCCCTTTTGACCGCTGGCTGGCGGGGCTATGTCCGGGTTGAGCGGAAGGCCAGATCAATGCTTTGGCGCAGAGACGAAAAAAGGAGCCGAGGCTCCTTTTGACAGCGACGACGTTATTGGAACGTCGTGCGGGGAATGCGAGTTGGAGCGGGTAGAGGGAATCGAACCCTCCTCAATAGCTTGGGAAGCTATAGTTTTACCAATAAACTATACCCGCTTCGAAGCACGACTTTTTACCAGAACCCTCGCCGAATGAGAAGCCCAAGGCTGCAAAAAAGCCTGTCGGCGACCCGTAGCCTGCGGGTATCGAGGGCTACGGGGCGCCGATGCGCTCAGATGGCCAGTGCATGCTGCCCCGTTTCCTGTGAGTAGCGGTGGCGGGATTCGCGCAGAGCCGGCTTGAGGAAACCGAGCATCGCACTGCGGGTATCCTCGCAGGCGGTCTTGTGCTCCATGTCGAGGAAGTGGCCGGCGCCCTGGATCACGCTGAACTGGCTGCGCCCGACATGGCGGCTGAACTGGCGGGCATCCTCGACGGTGGTGTACTCGTCGCGGTCGCCGTTGATGAACAGCACCGGGATGTCGATGTTGCGCGCGGCCTTCAGCGCCCGTTCCAGGTCGTGGTCGAGCACCTGGTTGATGTGGAAGTGCATCTGCGCGTATTCGTGGCTGTCCAGGCTGCTGACGTGGCGGTAGTTGAAGCGCTTGAACAGCGACGGCAGGTACTTGCCGATGGTGTCGTTGACCAGGTTGCCCACCTGGTAGCGGTCGCAGGCGGCCAGGTACTGGCAACCGCGGTCCAGGTAGTCGCGCATCGGTTCGTTGATCACCGGCGAGAACGAACTGACGATGGCCTTCTTCACCAGCCGCGGCTGGTGCGCCAGCGCCAGCAGGGTGCAGGCACCGCCCCAGGAGAACGACAGGACATGGTCGGCACGGAAATGCTCGATCAGTTCGAGCAGGATGTGCGCCTCGGTCTCCTTGGTCAGCAGCCGTTCATGGCGGTTGTGCGGTTTGGACTTGCCGGCATACGGCTGGTCGTACAGCACCACGTTGAACTGCGGGTGCAGGCTGCGCACTGTCTGTGCAAAGGACGCCGTGGTAGCCAACGAGCCATTGATCAGGATGATCGTCTTTTCGGCGCCCTGCGCGCGATGGAACTCCGTGTAAACCCGGTACTGCCCTTGGATATCAAGTACAGCGATTTCTGGCCTCATGTCATCGACTCCTGGCGCAAAAAGGGTATTCGCGTCACCTGGTGGCGTGTGCGATCGGCAGGCGGGCTAGGCGCCGAATCGACCGGACAGGCCATTAGGGTGCACGTGCTTTATGACAGGTAGGCATTCGCCTGGAACGGAAACCGGTGGGCCCTTGTGTCGATCCTTGACGCGTGTAGTCGACGGTATTGTTGTGCGGGCGATTACCGTGCCCCAGGGCATCGAGACCCCGGGTGGCCGGTAAAGGGCGTCTTGGACTGCGGTTGTGACCGTTGAGTCACATGCAGACCGACGAGTTAGCAGTCAAGCAGGGAGGGCGGGATCGCGCAAGTGCCGTTGGAGCAATCTTTCGTGGGAAACCGCCGAATGGTGGATCGGCCGCATACACGCCCTGTAGGAGCGGCCTTGTGCCGCGAAAGGGCTGCGAAGCGGCCCCACGACCTCCGCGTCGAGGTAGAAATTGCCGGGGCCGCTGCGCGGCCCTTTAGCGGCACAAGGCCGCTCCTAAAGGGGCTATCAAAAA
>NZ_JAQMYQ010000087.1:0-8723 GCF_028369275.1 Mitsuaria sp. RG | reverse complement strand
CGGGGGGGGGGGGGGGGGGCGGGGGGGGGGGGGGCGGGGGCCCCCCCCCCCCCCCCCCCCCCACAAACGCCGCTCCCTCAACAGCCTGTTACGGCAGGACTTGCTTGAACGGCTTGACCACGACCTTGTCGTAGACGCCTGCGGCGATATACGGGTCGGCGTCGGCCCAGGCTTGGGCGGCGGCCAGCGAATCGAACTCGGCGACGATCAGGCTGCCGCTGAAACCGGCGGCGCCCGGGTCGTTGCTGTCGATGGCCGGGTGCGGGCCGGCGAGGACCACGCGGCCCTCGGCCTTGAGCTGCTGCAGGCGCTCAATATGGGCGGGGCGGGCGGCCAGGCGTTTTTCCAGGGAGTTTTCGACGTCGCTGGCGATGATGGCGTAGAGCATGTCAGTCCTTGGGTTTGGAGGTGGAAGGATCGGCATCGTGCAGGTGGCGCGACAGATAGACACCCTGGGCCACCAGGAACAGCACGGTCATGCCGAGGCTGCCGAACACCTTGAAGTCGACCCAGATGTCCTGGAAGGTGAAAGCGACAAACAGGTTGGCGGCGCCGCACACCAGGAAGAAACCGATCCACGCCAGGTTCAGGCGGGTCCAGACTGTTTCAGGGAGTGTCAGGGCGTGACCCATGATGCGCTTGATCAGCACCCGGTCACCGATGAAGTGGCTGCCGGCGAAGGCCAGTGCGAACAGCCAGTTGACCACCGGTGCTTTCCACTTGAGGAAGGTCTCGCTGTGGAAGGCCAGGGTCAGGCCACCGAACACCAGGCAGGCGACCAGGGTCAGCAACTGGCCCTTTTCCAACTTGCCGTGGCGCAGGAACAGCGCGCCGTAGACCACCACGGAGCTGGCGATCAGCATGGCGGTGGCGCTGTAGATCCCGCCGAACTCGAAGCCGTGGCCGGCGAATTCGACCGGGCGCGGGTCCAGTTTGTAGACGATGAAGAACAGCAGCAGCGGGATGAAATCGATGAATTGTTTCACAGTGGCAGCCAGAAGCGGGATGTGACGGCATAATAACAAACATCGATTCCTGCGAAAGCGCTCCTCCATGAATGTTGATCTGCACTGTCACAGCACGGCCTCCGACGGCGCCCTGTCGCCCACGGCACTGGTCGCCCGGGCCCACGAGCACGGGGTGCGGACGCTGTCGCTCACCGACCACGACACCCTCGAAGGCCTGCCCGAGGCCCGCCAGGCCTGCCTGGACAACGGCATGCAGTGGGTCAGCGGGGTAGAGTTGTCGTGCACCTGGGGCGGCGCCACCATCCATGTGCTGGGTTACGATTTCCCGCTCGATGCCCCGCCCTTGCTCGAAGCCATCGGCAATCTGCATCGCGGCCGCTGGCTGCGCGCCGAGGAAATCGACCGCAAGCTGGCGGCCAAGGGCATGCCCGGCGCGCTGGACGGCGCGCGGGCCGTGCAGCAGGAACTGGGCGACAGCGGCAACGCCCCGGCGCGCCCGCACTTCGCCGAATTCCTGGTGCGCGCAGGCTTCGTCAAGGACCGTGGCGAGGCCTTTCGCAAGTGGCTGGGCGCCGGCAAGTTGGGGGACGTCAAGCTGCACTGGCCGACGCTGGAGGAAACCGTCGCCACGTTGCGCCAGTCCAATGCCTGGGTGAGCCTGGCCCATCCCATGCACTACGAACTGACCCGCAGCAAGCGCAGACGGCTGATTGCCGACTATATTCAGGCAGGGGGGCAGGCGCTGGAAGTGGTCAATGGGATGATGCCGCCCGAGCAGGTGGGGACAATGTCGATCCTCACCCGTGAGTTCGGCTTGCTGGCAAGCGCCGGCAGTGACTTCCACGGCCCCGGCACCTGGGGCGAGATCGGTGCCTACCGGCCATTGCCCGAGGACCTGCCACCTCTGTGGCGTCGATTCCGACATGAACAGTCTATGGCGGTATGAACAGGACGACTACGTGAGCCAATTTTTCCAGATTCATGCGGAAAACCCGCAGGCGCGCCTGATCAAACAGGCCGTGGAGATCATCCGCAAGGGTGGGGTGGTGGTCTACCCGACCGACTCGGCCTATGCGATGGGCTGCCAGATCGGCGACAAGGGCGCCATCGAGCGGGTGCGCCGCCTGCGTCAGCTGGACAAGAACCACAACTTCACCCTGTTGTGCTGCGACCTGTCCGAGATGGGCACCTTCGCCAAGATCGACACGGCGACGTTCCGCCTGCTCAAGGCGCACATTCCGGGGCCCTACACCTTCATCCTCAACGCCACCCGTGAAGTGCCGCGCCTGTTGTTGCACGACAAGCGCCGCACCATCGGCCTGCGCGTGCCGTCCAACCCCATTGTCCTGGCGCTGCTCGAGGAGCTTGGCGAGCCGCTGATGAGCGTCAGCCTCATCCTGCCGGGCGACGACGAGCCGATGACCGACCCTTACGAGATCCGCCAGCGCCTGGAGCATCATGTCGACCTGATCATCGACGGCGGCTTCGGTGACCTGAAGGCTTCGACCGTCATCGACCTGTCCGGTGACGAGCCGGAGCTGATTCGTGAAGGGTGCGGGGATCCGACGCCGTTCCTGGTCAACGCATGAGCCAGATGGAAACGCCCGAGGCGCCGACCGACCAGGCCGATGCCCCCCAGCAGTTGCAGCTGGCCCTGGTCTATGGGGAGGTGCTGACCGAGCTGCCGGTGGACCTGTACATCCCGCCGGACGCGCTGGAAGTGATCCTCGAGGCCTTCGAAGGCCCGCTGGACCTGCTGCTGTACCTGATCCGCAAGCAGAACATCGATATCCTCGACATCCCGGTGGCCGAGATCACTCGCCAGTACATGGGCTATGTCGAGCTGATGAAGAACGTGCGCCTGGAACTGGCCGCCGAGTACCTGGTGATGGCCGCCATGCTCGCCGAGATCAAGTCGCGCATGCTGCTGCCGCGTTCCAGCGAGATCGAGGAAGAGGAAGGCGATCCACGCGCCGAGCTGATCCGCCGCCTGCAGGAGTACGAGCGCTTCAAGGCTGCCGCCGAAGGTATCGATGAGCTGCCGCGGGTTGGCCGCGACGTCGTCGTGCCGCGTCTCGAGGCCCCTCAGGCCAAGGTGCGCAAGCTGCTGCCGGAGGTCGCCCTGGAGGAGATCCTGCTGTCCATGGCCGAGGTCATGCGCCGCAACGACCTGTTCGAGAGCCACCAGATCACTCGCGAGACCTTGTCGACCCGCGAGCGCATGAGCGAGGTGCTCGAACGCCTCAAGGGCGGTGGCTTCGTGCCCTTCGTCGAACTGTTCACCCGCGAGGAGGGCAAGCTCGGCGTGGTGGTGACCTTCATGGCGATTCTCGAACTGGTGAAGGAATCGCTGATCGAACTCGTGCAAAATGAGCCTTTCGCCCCGATCCACGTCCGTGCCCGGGCAGAGTGACCTGACGACTACCGATGAACCTGAACGAACCCCGCGAACTGGCGTCGCTGATCGAGGCCTTCCTGCTCGCCTCGGGCAAGCCGCAATCCCTCGAGCGCCTCTATGAGCTGTTCGAGGAAGCCGAGCGCCCGGCCCCCGCCGTTTTCAAAAAGGCCCTGGAGGTGCTGGGCAAGTCCTGCAGCGGCCGTGCCTTCGAGCTCAAGGAAGTGGCCAGCGGCTATCGGCTGCAAATCCGCGAAGACTATGCACCCTGGGTCGGCCGCCTGTGGGAGGAGCGCCCGCAGCGCTATTCCCGTGCGCTGCTGGAAACCATGGCGCTGATCGCCTACCGCCAGCCCATCACCCGCGGCGAGATCGAGGACGTGCGCGGCGTGGCGGTCAACAGCAACATCATCAAGACCCTGATGGAGCGCGAGTGGATCCGCATCGTCGGCTACCGCGAGGTGCCAGGGCGTCCTGCGATGTTTGCCACCACCAAGGCGTTTCTCGATCACTTCAACCTCAAGAGCCTCGATGAACTGCCGGCGCTGGCCGAGTTGCGCGAGCTGGAGCCGGAACCGCTGCTCGACCCGGACGAGGCGCCGGTGCCCGCTCACCTGCAAGCCCTGGCCGATGCCAGCCTGGGCGAGGAGGGTGAGGAAACGGAGCCCAAGGATGAGACCAGCTTCCGCTCGCTGCTGGTGGAGCTGGATGCGATGGAAGAAGGGCTCAAGACCGATTTCGATGATTTGCGCGATGAAGAAGAGCCTGAGGCCTCGGAGCAGGACGAGGGCAAGCTGCAGTCTTGATTTAACTACTGCCTGTGCCGGCCTCTTCGCGGGTAAACCCGCTCCCACAGGGGTATCACAAGCTGTGGGAGCGGGTTTACCCGCGAAGAGGCCGGCCCTGATCAGACAAAGGCCATTTGGCAGAAAAACACTTCCAATTCCACAAAACACTCTACTCTCCAGTGCGTTGCGCGTATGATGCGCGCCCGCTTTCACTACTACACCGGGAGGTGCCCAGATGAGTGACAAAGACCTGCAAGACCAACAACCCACCCCGCCGTCCGGCGAAAAACTGCAGAAAGTACTGGCGCGTATCGGCGTCGGCTCGCGTCGTGACGTCGAGGCCTGGATCGGCCAGGGCCGTATCAAGGTCAACGGCGTCGAGGCCACCCTGGGCCTGCGCGTCGACCTGCACGACGCCATCACCGTCGACGGCAAGCTGATCAAGCGTGTCGAGGCCGCCGAGGCGACCCGCCGCGTGATCATGTACAACAAGCCCGACGGCGAGATCTGCACCCGTGACGACCCGGAAGGCCGCCCGACCGTGTTCGACCGCCTGCCGCGCCCGAAAGAGGGGCGCTGGATCAACATCGGCCGCCTGGACATCAACACCACCGGCCTGCTGTTGTTCACCACCGACGGTGAGCTGGCCAACCGCCTGATGCACCCGTCCTATGAAATGGACCGCGAGTACGCCGTGCGTGTGCGCGGCGAGGTCGACGACGACATGGTCGACCGCCTCAAGGCCGGCGTGGTGCTCGAGGACGGTCCGGCCAAGTTCACCGATATCCAGAAGGCACCGGGTGGCGAAGGCTTCAACCACTGGTACCACTGCGTGGTGATGGAAGGCCGCAACCGTGAGGTGCGCCGCCTGTGGGAGTCCCAGGGCGTGGTGGTCAGCCGCCTGAAGCGCGTGCGTTTCGGCCCGGTGTTCCTCAACTCCGATCTGCCGATGGGTCGCTGGCGCGAAATGAGCCAGGGCGAGATCGACATCCTCGCCGCCGAAGTCGGCCTGCAGCCGGTGGCGCTGCCGGAGATGAAGCTCAAGGCCAAGGACAAGCTCGAGCGCCTGCAGCGCAAGTCGACCCGCCCGCTGGGGCGTGGCGAGCGTGTGCGCACCCTGCGTCCGGCCGCCGAAGGGCAGGGCGAGCGCCCGGCGCGCGCGCCGCGTGAAGAGGCTGCACCACGCAAGGGCAGCCGCGGCAGCGCGGTGGCCGAGCGCCCGAGCGAGATGCGCAAGCGTCCAGCCCGTCCCGAAGGCGACAAGCCAGCCGGTCGTGGTCGCGGCAAGCCGCGTGGCTGATCTGGCCCGGTAACGAAAGAGCCAGCCTTCGGGCTGGTTTTTTTGTGCCTGTTGAAAAGGAAGTCCCTCGATACGCATCCCAGTGTAGGAGCGGGCTTGCCCCGCGATGGGCCGCAAAGCGGCCCCAAGTACCTGAACAGACAGAATTTTTCCCGACCGGTGGCAAATTTTCAAACCACCTTGTAAAGAAAACTATACGATTCTGGGCCTTTTCCCCGGCTTGCCTGTGCTTCCCCACTCTTCGTCACAAAATCTTTCCAAGACTTGCGCGCCAGAGCCTCCCCGGTCCCCTTCACCCCCTTCCCAAACCCCCGCCCAAACGTTGAGATAGCGCCATTGCCGTGTGCAGAGCCAGGCAGGATAGCCAGGCATCGAAAACAACAAAATGGAGGCGCCATGTACGCCGATCACTCCGCCTTTTCAGGCCTTCACCCCAGGACCGGTGCGTTTTTTCCACAGGAAACGATGCAACGCGTTGACGCCTGCGCGTTTGCAGGGGTATACAATGCGCCGCGTTTTACCTGTGACCCCCTTGCGTACCGCGCACGCTTGCTGACACCCGGTTGATCCGCACCTGGCTACCAAGGCCACGAGCGACTTCCCGTCACAAGTATCCAAGGTAACCACCTTGCCCATTCCGCTGCGCCACGAGTGCGGTGGGTCCGATTCCGTCACAGATAAAAACAAGCAGGTGACTTCGTTCATGAGTGGACATAATTCACAGTCTGGCGAACTCAAGCGTGGCTTGAAGAACCGCCATATCCAACTGATCGCCCTGGGTGGCGCGATCGGCACCGGATTGTTCCTGGGCTCGGCCGGCGTGATGAAGTCCGCCGGTCCGTCGATGATCCTCGGCTATGCGATCTGCGGTTTCATCGCCTTCATGATCATGCGCCAGCTCGGCGAGATGATCGTCGAGGAGCCGGTGGCCGGCTCCTTCAGCCACTTCGCGCACAAGTACTGGGGCGGTTTCGCCGGCTTCCTGTCGGGCTGGAACTGCTGGGTGCTGTACATCCTGGTGGGCATGTCGGAGCTGTCGGCAGTGGGCAAGTATGTCCATTACTGGTGGCCGGAGATCCCGACCTGGGTCACCGCGGCGGCATTCTTCCTGCTGATCAACGCCATCAACCTGATGAACGTGAAGTTCTTCGGTGAGGCCGAGTTCTGGTTCGCGATCATCAAGGTCGCCGCCATCGTCGGCATGATCGGCCTGGGCGCCTACCTGCTGACCAGCGGCAGTGGTGGCCCGGAAGCGTCGGTGACCAACCTGTGGGCCCATGGCGGCTTCTTCCCGCATGGCGTCAGCGGCCTGGTCATGGCCCTGGCCTTCATCATGTTCTCCTTCGGTGGCCTGGAAATGCTCGGCTTCACCGCGGCCGAGGCCGACAAGCCGAAGACCGTGATCCCCAAGGCGATCAACCAGGTCATCTACCGCATCCTGATCTTCTACGTGGGTGCCCTGGTGGTGCTGCTGTCGCTGACCCCATGGGACAGCCTGGTGGCCAGCATCGACGCGTCCGGCGGCAGCTACGGCAGCAGCCCGTTCGTCCAGGTCTTCTCGCTGCTGGGTAGCGACGTGGCCGCGCACCTGCTGAACTTCGTGGTCCTGACCGCGGCGCTGTCGGTGTACAACAGCGGTACCTACTGCAACGCCCGCATGCTCCTGGGCATGGCCGAGCAGGGCGATGCCCCGGCGGCGCTGGCCAAGGTCGACCGTCGCGGCGTGCCGGTACGTTCGATCCTGGTGTCGGCGGCCGTGACCCTGATCGCGGTGCTGCTCAACTACCTGATGCCGCAGAACGCCCTGGAGCTGCTGATGTCGCTGGTGGTGGCGACCCTGGTGATCAACTGGGCGATGATCAGCTACTCGCACCTGAAGTTCCGCCAACACCTCGACCGCACTGGCCAAAAGCCGCTGTTCAAGGCGCTGTGGTACCCGTACGGCAACTACCTGGTGCTGGCCTTCGTGGTGCTGATCCTCGGCATCATGCTGCAGATCCCGGGCATCCAGGTGTCGGTGTACGCCATGCCGGTATGGCTGGTGGTGATGTATGTGTTCTACGTGCTCAAGAGCAAGCGTGGGGCGCAGGCCAACGGCGCTGCCGGTAGCGTGGCCAAGTAAGCGTCGAGGCGCTTCGAGAAAACCCGATGCCGGGTGACTGGCATCGGGTTTTTTGTTGTCTGTACCGGCCTCTGCGCGGGTAAACCCGCTCCCACAGGGGGCACAGAACCTGTGGGAGCGGGTTTACCCGCGAATGGCCGGCTCTGGCAATCGATGACTCAGATCTGTTCCAGCAACCAGCCACGAAACGCCCGCAACGAAGGCAATGCCTCATTCCTTGGCGGGTAGATCAGGTAATAACTGCGCTGGCTGGCAAACGGCGCCCCCGGGCTGAACAGCTCGCCACTGGCCAGTTCCTCCTCCACCAGAATCCTGGGCACCAGGCCAATCCCTATCCCCGCCCGCACCGCCTGGATCAAATGTGACGTCAGCTCGAAGCTCGGCCCCAGGCGCATCGAGCGGTGGGGCAGGGCGTGGTGGGAGAACCATTCGCCCCAGGCGTGTGGATTGTTGGCGACGTTGAGCAGCACCTCTTCGCTGATCCGCGCCGGGCACCAGTCCTGGCCATCGCGAGCGCTGTCCGGCGGCAGGATCACCACCAGTTCCTCGGCGTGCAGGCGATGACAGACCAGCCCGGGCAGGTCGTGGGTGGCCACGCCGATGGCCGCGTCGATCTCGCTGGTGTCGAAGTTGATTGCCTCGATACGGGAATGAATGTGCACCAGCATGCCCGGATGAGCGCCATAGAACGCATGCAGGCGCGGCAGCAGCCATTTCGAGCCGAAGGTCGGTAGGGTCGCCAGGCGCAGGGTACCGACCCCGGACTGATAGGCCAGGGCTTGCAGGGTGGCGCTGCGGATACGCCCCAAGGCTTCGCTCAGCTCGCGCTGGTAAAGACGGCCCACGTCGGTCAGTTGCACCTGGCGCCCCTCGCGGCGGAACAGGGTGAGCCCCAGTTGCTGTTCCAGCGCCTGCACCTGGCGACTTACCGCGCTCTGGGTCAGCGACAGCTCGGCGGCGGCGCGGGTGTAGCTTTCATGTCGCGCGGCGGCCTCGAAGGCCAGTAGCAGCGACATCGAAGGGGTGAGGTGGCGGTAATTCATTCATAAAGCTCATCGATAGCGGCAGGAATATCCGTTTGCCCCTGGCGCGAAACTACAGGAACATGGGCGTATTCGTCATGCGGTATAGATCATTCATACCGTAGTCG
>NZ_JAQMYQ010000086.1:0-8828 GCF_028369275.1 Mitsuaria sp. RG | reverse complement strand
AGATTCGCGCCCCCTTGTAGGAGCGGCCTCGTGCCGCGAAAGGGCTGCAAAGCAGCCCCGGCAATTCCAAGCCGGACGCCAAGTCTCAACACCTTGAAATTGCCATCACTATGCCACCTCGCACATCCGCCCTACATCGCGCAATGCTCCCTCGGCGCTATAGTCGGCCCATCGCCCCATAGCCAGCCCCCCTTCCTGGCGGTGGGTGCGCCGTACCGAGAACAATGCCAAGGAAGCAACGCGATGATCCCCATGTCCTTCCCCTTCAAGTCCCTGGTCCTGCTTGCCGGCCTCGCCACCCTGGCCGGTTGCCAGACCGCCAGCCCCAGCGCCGACACCCTCAAGCAGCGTACCGAGGTCACCCTCGGCGTGCCGGTAAGCAAGGTCAGCAACCTGCGCAGCGACTCCAACACCACCTACTTCACCGCCAGCACCTCCAAGGGCCAGTTTGACTGCCAGGTGCCCAGCGGCGGTCTGGTCGCCGTGGCCGGCATGGGCATCTACACCCCGTCACCAACCTGCTGGAAGGAAGGCCAGGCCCCCGTCTTCCAGTGACACCCTCAAGCGCCGGCCTGAACCGCCGGCGCCGTTTCCCTCTCGCGCAGGGCGCGCAACGCCGCGCGCAACTCGGCAGGTCGCACCGGCTTGGCCAGCACCGCGATACCCCGCGCGTGCAAGGCGCCCTGCAGCCTGTCGATGTCGTGACCGGTCATGATCAGCGCCGGCACATCGGCACCGCGCTGCGCGCGCAACTGGTCGATGCAGTCAATGCCGGTAGCCTGCGGTCCCAGGTCATAGTCGGCGACGATCACATCACAGTCGCTGACCAGGCCATGGGGCGAACTCTCGGCCTGCACCTCGCACCCCCAGCGTTGCAACAAGGCACTGGTGGCCTGCAGCACGTTGTGGTCGTCCTCCACCAGGCACACCCGCAGCCCGGTGAGCAGGCCCGCCTGCACGGCCTGGTCGAGCGTGGCCCGCGGCACTTGCGCAGGGACCCTGGCCAACCCCTGCAGGGTCACGCAGGTGCCATGTCCCAGGCGCGAGCGCAGGCTGACCTGCAGGCCCATCAACCGCCCCAGACGCTTGACGATGGCCAGACCCAGGCCAACCCCCTCGACATCCTTGTCGCGTGCCTCGCGCACCCGGTAGAACTCCTCGAACACCCGGTCCTGGTGCTCCTCGGCAATCCCCCGCCCCTGGTCGCAGACAACGATGGCCAGGCCCTGCCCGCAAGGCCGCACGCCGATCAACAACCGGCGTCCGGTGGCGTACTTGAAGCTGTTGGACAACACGTTCTGCACCATGGTCGCCAGCATTCCCGGATCGGCGCGGATCCAGTGACGGCTCGGCACCAGGCGCATCTCCACCCCGGCCCAGCGCGCCGCCTCGCTGTTCTGGCGCAGCAGCTCGCGCAGGAAGCCGTCCACGGCAAAGGTCTCCCATTTCGGCTGCACCCGGCCGTTGTCCAGGGTGTACAGGTCGAGAATCGAGCGGAACAGCTGCGAGACGTTGAGCAGCGAGCGGTCGATGCTGTCCACCAGGCGCCGCTCCTCCTCGCCCAGGCGTGCCTCGCGCAGGCAGGCGGTGAACAGGCCGATGGAGTGGATCGGCTGGCGCAGGTCGTGGCTGGCCTGGGCCAGGAAGCGGGATTTCTCGCGGGTCGCGGCCTCGGCCAGGGCCGTGGCCTTGCGCGTGCGCTCCAGCAACAGGTGGGCATAGAACGGGATCAGGGTGCTGGTGGTCAGCAGCATCGGCAGCAGAAACGGCTGCTCCTGCCAGTAGGGGGTCAGCCGCCAAACCACCAACAACGCCCCCAGGGCCAGCACAGTGGCAATGGCCAGGTAGCGCGAACCGAAGCGCATGCCGTTGCCCAGGTTGATCCACACCATCACCGCATACAGCGGCAGCGCGGTTTCGCCGCCGACCACCAGGCCGAAGCTGGTGCCGGTGTAGTCACCGAGCATGCCGAAGATCCGCCGCGCCGGATAATGCCCCGGCCAGCGCTTGATAGCCTGGCGCATGCCGATCGAAACCACCACGAAAGCGGCGTAGTAGAGTATCACCGGCAGATAGGTGGCCGGCGAGCGACCCGGCAGGAAGCCCAGCAGCGCCACGTAGCTGATCGCGCAGGAGGCGACGATGATGCGCAGGTTGGCCTGGTCCAGTTCGTTGTTCTTTTCGAACTTCATGGGGTAACGTCCTTGTGCGCCAGTCGGCATTTGCGGCAAGCATCATGGGAAAATGCCGCAGTTGACTGCTAAATTAGCATGTGTCGGACGACAGGGAGTTCCTCGACGTGAGTTGTCGCATCATCGTGGCAGATGACCATCCGCTGTTCAGGGAAGCCATGGTCAACACCGTGCGGCGCATCCTGCCCGAAGCCCGGCTGGAGGAAGCCGGCAGCCTGGCCGACGTGCTGCGCCTGGCGACCCTGGGCACAACGCCCGATACCCTGATCCTCGATCTGCGCTTTCCCGGCCTGACCTGCATCGGTCGCCTCGCCGAGCTGCGCCGGCAACTGCCGCGTACCACGCTGATCGTGGTGTCGATGGTCGACGACCCGGAGGTGATCTGCGAAGTCATGGCCGCCGGCGTCGATGGTTTCATCGGCAAGAGCGTCAGCCCCGCGGAGATCGGCACGGCCATCCTCGCCATCCGCGCCGGCGAGGTGGTGGTCAACTACCTGCCCAGCGGCCTGCTGCCGCAACTGGGGGCTTCCAGCGAGCTGGAACAGCTCACCCACCGCCAGCAGGACGTGTTGCGCCTGATCGCCCAAGGCAAGACCAACAAGGAGATCGCACGGGCGCTGGATATCTCGCCGTTCACGGTGCGTATTCATGTGTCTTCGCTGCTCAAGACCCTCAATGTGCCGACCCGCACGGCGGCGGCGGTCAAATATTCGGGCAATTAAGCGCAGATCGGGCTGTCAGCTGTCGCGGGGCCCTGTGGGAGCGGGTTCACCCGCGAACACCGGCGCAGCCGGTGCCATATACCGCGTTGCTTTATTCGCGGGTAAACCCGCTCCCACAGGATATGTGACTCGCTGTCGGGCGTTGTTCCCTGTGCGGGTAAGCGTCTGGTTCAGACCCGCCAGTGCACATCGGTGATGCCATGCCGCTCGGCCATCGGCCGGCTGACCTTTTTGATCTTTTCCCGTCCGAACTTCGGGATGATCCCCAACCCCGCATCGCAACTGGCCCAGTGCCAGGCTTCGGCGTTGTCCATGTGTTCCTGGCGGATGATGAACCGCCGCGGCTCTCCGTGCAGCCGATATTCAATGGTGTACAGCTGGGGACTTGGCATTGCCGCAGGCCCTCCTCTTCTCCATGGATGACTCTTTGACTGATCGTGGTGTTCCATGAAAATTCAATAAATTGTCAGGCAGACTGAAGGGAGGGCCAGCCCATTACAAAGTTGCCCGGATTGGTTTGCCTGGTCCCGCCGCGCAGGCCGTCCGGGCTCACGCATGCACGCTCCATTGCACCGCATCCGCAGCGATCGGCAACTCGTCGATGGCATGGATCATCCCGCTGGCCAGCGCCTCCTGCGGCTCCAGGATGCGCGGATAGGCCATCAAATAACGCGGCACGTCGAGCACTTCGCTGGCACCTTCGGTCCGCTCGGCAACAATCTGCGCATACAGGCGCAGGTCGTAGTCCAGGCTCATGGCGTATTCGGCCATGCGCGCATGGTCTACCGAACCGTGCAAGGTCCAGTGGAAGGGATGAAACAGGAACTTGCTGCAGGCACAGGCCGTACGGTGAACACCGGCAAGGAACAGGATATTGCCCATCGATTCGACCGTGCCCAGGTTGTGGGTATGCACCGGCACCGGCAAGGCGCGCAGGAAGTTGTACAGGGTGAAACCGTAGCTGCACTCGCCGCCCATGGTGGCGATATTCAGCTGCAATACCTCGGCGCCCTGCTGCAAAGCCTTGGAGCAGGTACTGATCAGGTTGCCGCAGGTCGCGGAGTTGATCGGGCCGGTGTAGTGGATGATGTGTCTGGCCATGTCGTCCTCCAGGGTCAGTCAGGCGTGTTCTTTTGCGCAGAGTCACTGCCCGGCACCGTCGTGTCGTGCTCGCCCATTCGCTGGTAATGCTTGCGCAGCGCATGCAGTTCGGCCGGCCCCATGTCCTCGAGGTCGAGCAGTGCCTTGTGCGCCCGCTTGGTGGTGCGCAGCAGCTCGTCGATCTTGATGTGCAACTCATCGTTGTCGCGGTTCTGGGTGTTCTGGATAAGGAACACCATCAGGAAGGTGATGATCGTGGTCGAGGTGTTGATCACCAGTTGCCAGGTATCGTTGAAGTGGAACAACGGCCCGCTCACGCCCCAGGCGATGATCAGCATCAATGCGATGGCGAAAGTCACCGGGCGTCCACTGTGGTTGGCCAGCCATTGGGCAAACCGGTCGAATTTCATGGCTGGATCTCCTTCAGGCCGATTGCCCGGTTTCGCCAGGCTGGCCTATGTCCGGGTCGTCTGATTGCACCTGCGGCTCGTCATCCTCCGGTTGCACCGGGGATTGTGGTCGATTGTCGTCGGTATCGTTGTCGCTGTTCATGGACTCACCTCGAATTGCACGCTGGCATGCGGTGGAAACCCACAAGGCGGGTAAAGTTCCGGTTTTTCTCGCCCCCTTCGGCAGGTGTTCTCACAGTGCAGGGCGCCTCCCTGCACTGCTGTTGTTCACCCGCTAAATATTTGCCTCGCGGTCCTTCAGGCAACTGGTCCGAAAACTCGAGAATATTTCTACTGCGATGACTGACAGCTCAGTCATAACTGAACACAGACCTTCCTGTGTTCGACCAGAGGTAAGCCATCATGGCTAACAATCAAGACAAGGGCGGCGACCGTAACGCCGACAACAACATGGGCAACGCCGGCCAGCAAGGGGGCCACGGCTCGGCAGGCGACATGACTGACCGGCAGAAAGGCGGCCAGCAAGGCGGTCAACGGCCTGAGGACAAGACCGACAAGGATTGGGCGCAGTCCCAGGATACCGGGCGACAAGGCGGGCAATCGGTGGAGCAGCCTGATGACAGGGAGAACCTTACCGACACTGGAAAAGCCGGTGGTCGACAACGCGACCAAGACCAGAGCATGGACAAGGAACGCTGATTCCGAAGGGGTCCAACCAGGGCGACAGCGTTCGCCCTGGATCGTATCGAACGGTTCCGGTCCTGCCGGTATGTGAGGCCGCGAATGCTTTAACGAGGTAACAGCCATGATCGACCCCAACCATCCAGACCCTTATGTCGATGAAGTACCGCACGATCCCGGCGAAAAGGTCCCAACGCCCGCTCCGGAACATAAGGTACCCGACTGGCCGGAAGGCCAGGTGCCACCCGAGGAACAATCCGACGGATGACGGCACCTTGGTGCAGCATGGTCATCAGCCAGAGGTGAACCGGTTTCCCAGCCAGCGCCACTCGTCAATCCTGCTGAACCCTCTCGCTCCGCTACCGGTCGCTACTGATAAGTACACGAACGTAGGAAGCCCTCGTGAGCGAGATCCGCATTGGTATTTCCGGTTGGCGCTATGGCCCATGGCGCAAGGGCTTCTACCCCAGGGGACTGTGCCAGGGGGCGCTATGAACGGGACCCTGCCCGCCCCCCGCTGCATCATCGACAAGGTCAGCGCCGTGCACCGCCTGACGGTGCTGACCCTCAACGTGCACAAGGGCTTTACCCTGTTCAACCGCCGCTTCATCCTGCCGGAGCTGCGCGAGGCGGTCCGCTCGACAGGCGCCGACCTGGTGTTTCTGCAGGAGGTCCACGGCAGCCATCAACAGCATGCCGAGCGCCACCCCACCTGGCCACAGACCCCACAGTACGAATTTCTCGCCGACAGCATGTGGCCGCAGTTCGCCTACGGGCGCAACGCGGTCTATCCCCATGGCGATCATGGCAACGCCCTGCTGTCGAAGTTTTCGATCCGCGCCTACGACAACCTGGACGTCTCGATCCACGGCAACGAGGAGCGCGGTCTGCTGCACTGCCAGCTCGAAGTACCCGGCCATGAGCAGGTACACGCGATCTGCGTGCACCTGGGGCTGCGCGAAGACCATCGCCAGCGCCAGGTCGACCTGCTGCTGGCGTTGCTCGACAGCCTGCCGGCGGACGAACCGGTCATCGTCGCTGGCGACTTCAACGACTGGCGCCTGAAAGCGGATGCGCGGCTGTCGGGCCATCTGCGCGAAGCCTTTGGCAAGCCAGCGCGCAGCTTTCCCGCCCGCCTGCCCCTGCTGCGCCTGGATCGCATCTATCTGCGCAATGCTCAGGCCTGCGAGGCGCAAGTGTTGGCCAGGTACCCGTGGTCGCACCTCTCCGACCATGCCCCGCTAGTGGCGCAGGTGACGCTATGAAGCAGTCCTGGAGCGACGGCAACCGTGTCGAACTGCTGATCAATGGCGAGCAGTACTACCCGCGCGTGTTCGAGGCCGTGGCCCAGGCGCGCAAGGAAATCCTCCTGGAAACCTTCATCATCTACGACGACAAGGTCGGCCAACCCTTGCGCCAGGCCCTGATCGACGCCGCGCGGCGCGGGGTGCGGGTCGAGGTGGCGGTGGACGGCTACGGCACCGCGGACCTGCCCGACGACTTCATCGCCTCGATGACCGAGGCCGGGGTGCGTTTCCATTCGTTCGATCCGCAACCACGGCTGGCCGGCATGCGCACCAACCTGTTCCGCCGCCTGCACCGCAAGATCCTGGTGATCGACGGGCAACGCGCGTTCATCGGCGGCATCAACTACAGCGCCGACCACCTCGGTGATTTCGGTCCGCAGGCCAAGCAGGACTACGCGGTGGAGGTCGTCGGCCCGGTGGTGGCCCAGGTGCACGCATCCTCCTGCCGCATGCTCGCACCAGTGCTGGATACCACCAGCCGGGTAGAGCCGACCTGCACCGCCGCAGGCCCGGCCAGCGCCGTGCTGGTGGAGCGCGACAACCGGCGCCATCGCAACGATATCGAGGTCTGCTACCTGCAGGTCTTCCGTGAGGCCAGGCAACGTATCGTCGTGGCCAACGCCTACTTCTTCCCCGGCTATCGCCTGCTGCGCGAACTGCGCAACGCCGCCCGGCGCGGGGTCGAGGTGACCCTGATCCTCCAGGGGCAACCAGACATGCGCTGGGTACGCGCCCTCTCGCGGCTGCTCTACAACTACCTGCTGCGCGACGACGTACGTATCCACGAGTACTGCCAGCGCCCGCTCCACGGCAAGGTGGCGCTGGTGGACGACGACTGGTCCACGGTGGGCTCGAGCAACCTCGACCCGCTGAGCCTGTCGTTCAACCTCGAAGCCAACCTGCTGATCCGCGACCGGGCGTTCAACGACGTGCTCTACCAACACCTGAGCGAGCTCACCCGCGAACACTGCAAGACCGTGACGCTGGAGCGCATGGTGCGTGGCTACTGGTGGCGCGCACCCTTGATTTTCCTGGGTTTCCACATCACCCGCTATTTCCCGCGTATCGCCGGCTGGTTCCCCGCGCATCGGCAGCGCCTGCAGTCGCTGCAAGCCGCCAGCGAGGCCCCGGCCGACTACCACGGGGGCAAGACCTGATGGCCACGCCACGCTGGAAGACCTGGGGCAAACGCCTGCTGAGCGTACTGTTCCTGGTGCTGATCCCGGTGCTGCTGTTCACCCTGGCGCGTAACCTGGACTGGAACGAAGTGCGCCAGTCACTGCTGGCCTACCGACCCTCGACCCTGGCCCTGGGGTTGCTGCTGGCCCTGTGCAGCTATCTGGTGTTCGCCAGCTACGACCTGCTCGCCCGCGCCTACACCGGCCATCGCCTGCCGGCCCGCCAGGTGCTGCCGGTGGCGTTCGTCTGCTATGCGTTCAACCTCAACTTTACCACCTGGGTCGGCGGGGTGGCCCTGCGCTATCGCCTGTACGGCAGGCTGGGGCTGGATACCCCGACCATCACGCGCATCCTCACCCTGGGCCTGTTGACCAACTGGATGGGTTACCTGCTGTTGGCCGGAACGGTGTTCGCGTTGGGCTTGGTCAAGCTGCCGGATAGCTGGGCGGTGGGCGCCGGCGGCCTGCGCCTGATAGGCGTCATGATGGTGGCGATCACGTTGGCTTACCTGTTCGCCTGTGCCTTCGCCAAGCGGCGAACGTGGGAGCTGCGCGGGCACGAAGTCACTCTGCCGAGCATGCGCCTGGCGTTGGGCCAGGTGGTCCTGGGGGCCAGCAACTGGGCTTTGATGGCGGCGTTGATCCACCTGCTGCTGCCGCCGGAACTGTTCTATCCCTCGGTGCTGGGGGTATTGCTGATCAGCTGCGTGGCGGGCGTGGTCGCGCATATTCCCGCCGGGCTTGGCGTGTTGGAGGCCGTGTTCCTCGCCCTGCTCCACGGCCAGCTCGGCCAGGGCTCGCTGGTCGCCGCGCTGCTGGGTTATCGAACGTTGTACTACCTGATTCCGCTGCTGTTGGCGGTGGTCACCTACCTGATCCTCGAGAAGCGCGCCAAGGCCTTGCGCCAACAGGCCGGGCCGGCCCTCGACAAGCGCTGAAGGGCCTTCGGGCCTGGGAGGTACTTGGCCAACCCCAATGCCGCAGGGCGTGACGAGCCCTCCACCCGCCCTGCCGTGCCCAAGGATGCGCGGATCATCACCTATCACTGCGACACCCCGAGCCTGGGCCAGGCGCGTAGCGATTATGAGCGCAACAACGCCGAC
Organism: Mitsuaria sp. RG; assembly: GCF_028369275.1. Taxonomy (NCBI): domain Bacteria; kingdom Pseudomonadati; phylum Pseudomonadota; class Betaproteobacteria; order Burkholderiales; family Sphaerotilaceae; genus Roseateles; species Mitsuaria sp. RG. Next base: position 134 of record NZ_JAQMYQ010000086.1, on the reverse strand, counting down.
GTCCCAACGAGGCAAGCTCAGCGCTATGCCGTTGCCGTTGCCGTTGCCGTTGCCGTTGCCGTTGCCGTTGCCGTTGCCGTTGCCGTTGCCGTTGCCGTTGCCGTTGCCGATCAAAAGTTTAGCCCCATAGCCCG
>NZ_JAQMYQ010000085.1:0-9331 GCF_028369275.1 Mitsuaria sp. RG | reverse complement strand
CGGCCCCCCCCCCCCCCCCCCCCCCCCCCCCCCCCCCCCCCCCCCCCCCCCCCCCACCGAGGTGACGTCCAGCGCATCTTCCAGGCCCAGCAGGCTCTGCACCAGGTGCACCCGGTGCGAGAACGGGCAGGCGTGGGAGATGTACAGGTGGTAGCGATTGGGCTCGGCCACCAGTTCGCTGAGGAACAGCTCCTGGACCGACGGGTTGTCTTGGCTGCGGGTCATCTTACCTCCCTACGGCGGTGGCCAGGCTTGGGCATGGGCGTTCGCCGAGGGCGGCGATGCTGTGCTGGATCTTCAGGTTGGCGGCGGCCAGGCCCGCGGCCAGGCTTTCTTCGCCCATGCCCAGGCCTTCGGCGTAGATGAACTCGACGCTGTTCAGGCCGACGAAGCCCAGGGTCTGCGACAGCCAGCCGGCCAGGGTGTCGGTGCCCTGGCTGTAGACGCCGCCGCTGGCGTTGAGCACGTGCACTGGCTTGTCATCCAGCAGGCCGACCGGGGCGCCGTCGACGTAGGTGAAGGTAACGCCGCCGCGCACGATGTAGTCGACCCAGGTGTGCAGGATCGACGGTGCGCCGAAGTTGTAGCGTGGCAGGCCGATCACCACGCGGTCGGCTTCCTGGATCTCTTCGATCAGCTCGTTGGACAGCTTCAGTGCCGCGGCCGCCTCGATGCTGCTGGCGTCACCGCCGAACAGGGCGTCCATGGTCACCGCATTGAGGTGCGGGATGGGCTGGGCGTGCAGGTCGCGTACCGCCACCGAAGCTTCGGGGTTGACCTCTTTGAGCTGCTTGAGGAAGTTGTCCACCAGTTGGCCGGAGAAGCCGCCATCGGACTTGATCGAGGAGCGGATGACCAGGACCTTGTGATTCATTGCGAGAATCCTTTCAGTGATGTGTGTGACAGCCAGTCTTGAGCAATCGGGCGGGAGTGAAAAGCGCAGATAATCAGGGTATTACCCTTAAGGTTGTCATGTATCGCCAGGGGCTCTGTGCTGAAACGATCGCGGGGCAAGTCCGCCCCCACATATCACGTGGGAGCGGGCTTGCCCCGCGAAGAAGGTGATGGGTGATTACGCCGTCACCACTCCCGCTTGAGCCTGAACTTGCTCAGCTGCGCGCTGGCGATGCGCGTCTGGCTGCCGTCGGCGTTGACCCGCCAGGCCTCGGCCTGGGTGAACATCAGGTTGCGTCCATCACGGATCACCTTGGCGTGGAACAGCACCTCGGCGTCCCGCGGTGTGGCCGACAGCAGCAGGGTGTTGAAACTGTTGGTCAGGGCGTACTCGTCCGGCCCCAGCAAGGGCAGGGTGGCGAGCATGCTGGTGACGTCGAGCATCGAGTAGATCACCCCGCCGTGCAGGGTCTGGCTGAGGTTGTCGATGGCATCGGTAACGGTCAGCCGGCAGGTGCACTGGCCGGGGGACTGTTCCAGCATCTCCAGCCCGCAGTAGCGCTGGTAGGCGTGTTCGAGCAGCGCGCGCGAGTGCGCGGCGGCGTGGTCGCTGATGGTGCTCATGGTGTGATCCTTCACAGGTGCCGGGCAATGATTTCCAGCATGATTTCGTGGGTGCCGCCGCCGATGGCCAGCAGGCGGGCGTCGCGGTGGATGCGTTCGACCAGCGAGGGCTCGACGCAGCCGTGGGCGCCATGCAGCTGCACGGCGTCGCGGGCCAGGGTTTCCAGGGTCTGTACGGCGCTGTTCTTGGCGATGGCCACCTGGTGTGGGTCCAGGGTGCCTTCGGCCTGGCGGGCCACGCAGGTGTCGACGAACTGGCGGCTGACCGTCAGCTGCGCGTAGTGCTCGGCCAGGCGCTGGCGGATCACCGACTTGTCGAACAGCGCCTTGCCGCCGACCTGGCGGCTCTTGCACCAGTCGATGGCGGCCTGCAGGGCCATGTCGGCGCTGGTGATGGCCATCACCGCCAGGTTCAGCCGCTCCTGCTGCAGGCTGGCCTGCAGCAGACGGCCGACACCGCCCTTGCCGGTCAGGCGCAGCGCTGGCACGTCCACAAGCTCTAGGTCGGCCAGCGGCAGGCAGCGCCAGCCCAGGGCCTGGCGCGGGGTGTGGCGGATGCCGGCGGCGGAACCCTCGACCAGGAACAGCGCCAGGCCGTCCTCGCAGTGGCCGACCATCAGCAGCCAGTCGGCACGGGTGGCGTTGCAGATGAACGCCTTGTGTCCGTTCAGCCGGTAGCCGTCGGCCTGACGCGTGGCCCGGCACTCCAGGGCGCGCAGGTCGGAACCGGCCTGGCGCTCGGTGATCGCCAGGGCGATGCTCTGGCGGCCATCGAGCACTGCCGGCACCAGGTCGTGGACGATCGGGTGGCCGGTGGCTTGCACCGCCTTGAGGCTGACGAAGTGCGAGCCCAGGCCCATGGTGATGCCCTGGGCGCCGCTGCGGGTCAGTTCCTCGATCAGCACCGCCACGGCCCGCGGGTCGTCCGGCAACTGGCGGTGGTCGTGGCCCAGGCCGAGCAGGCCGGCGGCGCCGGCCTCGCGGTTGAGCGTGGCCGGGTAGGCGCCGAGCTGCTCCCAGGCCGCCACGTTCGGCGTGATGCGCTCGCTGACGAAGGCCTGCAGGCGCTGGCGGTATGCGTCACTCATGGCGATCTCCTCAGAACACCGTGGTCAGGGCCAGGTCGTGGAAGCGCTCGACGATCGGCCGGATCCGCGAGGAGGTCATGGCGCTGTCCTCCTCGAAGTAGTACAGGTCGGTCATGTCGCGCATCACTTCCAGCATCACCCGCGAACGCTCGGCGGCGCGGATCTCGTAGCGCTGCAGGGCGCTGTCGAGGCGCTCGTCGCAGCAGCCGACCAGGGCCTGGGCGAGCATGAAGGCGTTCTCCAGGCCCAGGGTCAGGCCGTAGCCGAGGGTCGGCAGCATGGCGTGGATGCTGTCGCCGAGCATCACCACGCTGCCGTTCTGCCAGCAGCCGGCGCCGGTCAGCGCCATCATCTTGTGGGTGAGGATCTGCTCGTGCTCGGTGGCTTGCATCATCCGCACCACGTCAGGCGGCAGGTCGGCGAACAGCCGCACCAGGCCGTCGCGGTCGAGCAGCGGCTGGTTGCGGTGCTGGTAGGCGGCGAACCAGTAGCGGTACGGGCGGTCGGCCGCCAGCGGGTAGGTGACCACCCGCGAGAACTCCGAGGCGAAGATCTGGCAACGGTCGGGCAGCAGCAGCGGCGAGTCGAACTCGACCATGCCGCGGCTGGCCACCAGGCCCGTGTCGTAGGGCGTCAGGCCCGGCTCCAGGCACTGGCGCACGGTGGAGCCGACGCCGTCGCTGCCGATCACCAGATCGAAGTCTTCCTGCTCGCCGTTGCTGAAGGTCACCCGCGCCTGTTCGCCGACCTTCTCCACCTTCTCGCAACCCATCTGGTAGCGGATCTGCCCGGGGGCCAGGCGTTCGCGCAGCAGGCCGAACAGCTCGGGACGCGGGAACATCACCGCCGGCGCCGGGATCCCCAGGCCGTCCGGGCGCACCGGCTGGCTGTGGATCAGGCGACCGTCGCGGCCATGGGTGTCGAGGAACTCGATGGCCTTGCCGCGGCCGATGAAGCCGGTGTCGTTGAACAGGAAGCGCAGCACCTGCACGCCCTGGGGCCAGACGTAGATGCCGGTGCCCGAGTCGCGCGGGCCATGGGCCCGCTCGTACACCGTGGCCTCGAGGCCGAAGCGCTTGAGAATCAGGGCGCAGGCCAGACCATTGAGGCCGGCGCCGATGATCGCGATCTTCATGCGGCCACCTCGCTCAAGGTGTTCCAGCTCTGGCCGCTCATGCGGTAGCGGCGCTGCAGCAGGCACAGGCTGGTCAGCTCCATCAGCATCGGGTCGAGCAGGCCCTGTTCCTGGGCGCTGAGGGTCGGCAGCTGCTTGAGCAGGGTGCGGACCTTGGCCGCGTCGAAGAACGGCAGCGCGTCCAGGTCACGGCTGTGCAGGGTGTCCTGCACCAGCTGCCACAGGCGGCCTTGCTGCTGCAGGGTGGCCGGCGGGGCGCGGAAATAGTGCTTCTTGCGCTCGTACAGGGCCTTGGGCAGGTAAGGGCGCATGGCTTCGCGGAACACGTACTTCTCGGTGGCGCCGCGCACCTTCATCCACACCGGCAGCTGGCAGGCCAGTTCGACCACGTGGTGGTCGAGCAGCGGCACGCGGCCTTCGATGCTGTTGGCCATCTCCATGCGGTCGCCCAGGGTGGTGAGGACGAAGTTCGGCAGGTACGACTTGGCCCACAGGTACATGGAGTTGTGCACCGGGTCGCGGTCGGCGAGCTTGCCGTGGTCGAGGCGGTCGAAGAACTGGCGGTACGGGTCGACACCGCTGAAGTGATCGCGGAAGTCGCCGCGGTACAGGCTCTCCAGGGCCTTGAACCAGCCGGCCTGGTTGTCCAGCCACGACACGCCGTGCTTGAGCTGCTCGACCATCCAGTGGATGTCGTGGGGCATGTGCGCGTTGGTGTAGCCCTGCTCGTTGGCCTGGATGCGCTGGCGCAGCAGGTCGATGACTTTCGGGTCTTGTTGTTCGTTGTTGTACAGCAGCATGTCGCGGCGGAAGTGCGGGTAGCCGGCGAACACTTCGTCGGCGCCTTCGCCGGTCAGCACCACTTTCAGGCCGGCCTTGCGCACTTCCTTGCTGAGGATGTACTTGGCCACGCCGTGGGCGTTGAAGAATGGCGTCTCGTTGTGCCACACCGCCTGCTCGAAGTTGTCCGCCAGGTCGTCCTGGGTGATCTCGATGGTGTGGAAGCGCGCGCCGTTGTGCTCGGCGGCCATGCGCGCGAAACGGTTCTCGTCGTAGTCGTCCATGTCGGTGAACGACAGGTTGAAGGCGTCCAGCGGCTCGCCCTTGAGGGCGGTGGCCATGCCCAGCATCGCCGAGGAGTCGATGCCGCCGCTCAGGTACACGCCCATCGGCACGTCGGCGCGCAGGCGCAGGCGCACGGCTTCCTCGATGGCGGCGCGCACGGATTCGATCATGCCGGCCTCGTCGCTCGGCGCCGGGGTGTCGCGGCGGGCGAATTCCATGTCCCAGTAGCGGCCGCTGTGCAGGCCGCCGTGGTCGACCATCACCCAGCAGCCCGGCTGCACGCTGCGCACGCCTTCGAACAGGGTGTGGTCGCGCAGGTAGAAGGCGCGGCTGGCGTAGGCGTTCTCGTCCCAGGTCGGGTTGACGCCGGCGGCCAGCAGGGCCTTGATCTCGGAGGCGAAGTACCAGTTGCCTTCGTGCTGGGTGTAGAACAGCGGCTTGATGCCCAGGCGGTCGCGTACCGCCAGCATCAGGCGGCGACGGCGGTCGAACAGGACCATGGCGAACTCGCCGCGCAGCTCCTTGAGCCCGGCCATGCCGGAGCGGCGGTACAGGTGCAGGGCGATCTCGCTGTCCGAGGCGGTCTTGAAGATCGCGCCTTCGGCCTGCAGTTCGGTACGGATGCGTTCGTGGTCGTAGAACTCGCCGTTGACGATCACCGCTAGGTCGCCTTCATCGGCGACGATCGGCTGCATGCCGTTGTCCAGGCCGATGATGCTCAGGCGGGTGTGGCCGAGCACGGCGCGCTCGCCCGGGTCACGCCACAGGCTGTGCTCGTCGGGGCCGCGGTGATTGATGGCGGCCAGGGCGTCGAGGATCGACTGGTCGCTGATGCTGTTGCGTTTGGACTGGTAGACACCGATGAAACCACACATGGCAAAATCCTTTTCTCATAGGTCGGGCGTCGTCGGCGACGCCGGAACGGCGCGGGCTTCGTGGTCCGCGCACCCAGGGTTCATTGCGCCCAGTCGGGGCGGCTGCGTTCGAAGAAGGCGGCAAGACCGTGCTGGCCCTCGCTGGAGGTGCGCAGGCGGGCGATCAGCTGCAGGTTGCAACCCTGCTCGTCGAGCAGGTGGTCGCGGCCTGCCAGGCGCGCCAGCATCTGCTTGATCTCGCGACTGGCCTGGGGGCCGGTCTGCAGCAGGGTGGCCAGCCAGCGGTCGCGGGCCTGCTCCAGCTCGGCGGCGGGCACCAGGCGGTGGACCAGCTGCAGGCGCAGCGCATCCTCGGTGCCGAACACCTCGGCCGAGAGCATGTAGCGCCGTGCCTGGCGCACGCCCATGGCGCGCACCACGTAGGGGCTGATCAAGGCCGGGGCCAGGCCCAGGCGCGCCTCGCTGAAGCAGAAGCGCGCATCCTCGGCGGCCAGCACGTGGTCGGCGCAGCACAGCAGGCCCAGGGCCCCGCCGAACACCGCGCCGCGGGCCAGCATCAACACCGGCACCGGGAAGTCGTCCAGGCGCTGCAGGACGTTGGCCAGCAGGCTGGCGTCCTCCAGGTTGCGCGCATGGTCGAAGTCGCGGCTGCGGCGCATCCACTCCAGGTCCGCCCCGGTGCACAGGTGCTCGCCGGCGCCGTCGAGCACCAGGGCGCGCAGCCCCGGGTGCTCGGCGAGGGCCTGCAGCTGCTCGTGCAAGGCCCCGAGCAGGGCCTCGTCGAGGGCGTTGCCGGCATGCGGACGGTTCAGGGTCAGGCAGGCGACCGCGGGTTGCGGCCAGCTCAGCAGCACGTCGCTCATGGTCGTCAGCTCGCCATCTTCAGGGACAGGGCGGTGCTCTCGTACTGACGGCGATAGCCCTCGCAACCGCCGTAGCGGAACGCGCCGCCGGTGACGTACGGGGTGCTGTAGTCGGCCACGGCCGGGTGGTTGTCGCCGTAGAACCAGCTGCTGTACTGCTCATGGCCCAGGCGGGTGCGGCTGGCCAGCATGCGCGCATGCGCCTTGCGCCGCGAATGGGCCTGGTAGCCCGGCACCACGGTGGCGCTGAAGAACTCGCCGACGCTGCCCGAGCCGTAGCTGAACAGGCCGATGTTGCGCCCGGTCAGGTCCTCGTCGCTGTTGTCCAGCAGCGACAGCAGGGCGATGTACAGCGAGGCGGTGTAGCAGTTGCCGATGGCCTTGCCGTACAGCTGGCTGGTGGAATAGGCCTTCTCGCCCAGGGCCTTGGCTGCTTCAGGCTCGATCGCCTCGAACACCGAGAAGGCTTTCTTCGCCATCTTGGTGAACGGCTGGTGGAAGCACAGGAAGCTCATGTCTTCCAGGCCCAGGCCGCCGTCGGCGCGGTAGCTCTGCCAGGCGTTGCGCAGCGACTCCAGGTAGACCTCGATCGACAGCTTGCCGTCGACCAGCGCGGTGCTGCGCAGGTTCGGCCGCCAGAAGTCCGAGACGTCCAGGCTGTAGCGGCCCTGGTGCGGGTGCAGTTCCAGCAGGCGCGGGTTTTCGGCCACGATCATGGCCACGGCGCCGGCGCCCTGGGTGCATTCGCCTTCGGAGTTCTGCTCGTAGCGGGCGATGTCGGTCGCGATCACCAGCACCTTCTCGTGAGGGCGCTGGGCGACCAGCGCACGGGCCATCTGCAAGCCGGCGGTGGCGCCGTAGCAGGCCTGCTTGAACTCCACCACGCGGCAGTCGGCACGCAGGCCGAGCAGGCTGTGGACGAACAGGCCGGCGGCCTTGGACTGGTCGATGCCGCTCTCGGTGGCGAGGATCACCGTGGCGATCGAGGCGCGGGTGGCGTCATCGAGCAGCGGCAGGGTGGCGTTGGCCGCCAGGGTCACGATGTCTTCGTCCGGGGCCGGCACGGCCATGAACTCCTGGCCGATGCCGACCAGGTATTTCTGCGGATCGATACCATGCCGTTCGGCAAGTTCTTCCAGTGCGAAAAAGTGTTGCGGTACAGACAGCCCAATATCATCAATGCCGATTTTCATGTGTATGCCCAATTATTTTTCACTGTTGAAAAAATCCCAAAATACACAACCGGTCTTGTTGTTCCGGTGCCAGACCCTGCTGGCCATTTAATTATTGCGGCTGAAGCTTTTGGCAAAAAAAGCGAATAATTCCGATGGGATTGATGACGCCAGTTCATGGTTTTTTGAGGGTGGAAAGTTCGGCGTTTATTTATCGCGCACAGGCGTGCGCCCCGTGATTCCACGCGGCTTGTGCAAAGGGGGATGAGCGGATTGTCGAACAATTGGGCAATTAAAATTTTCAATTGTTTTAATATGAAAATTTTATGGCGGTGTTATCGCCTGATTGACCTGTTGTTTTGGCTATATATTTATGCCGTATCGCTTGTGCATATCTGCATGGTCGGGACTTCCTTGTCCATTATTCATCCATTAGTGCCGGGCACCGTGAGGGAGGTTGTTGTCGCACGAACCGCGCCGGGCGAATAGTGACAAAAAGTGCGTGCATCGCGGCATGGTCTTCATGTGTCGTACGCAGCTGTGGTACAACGCCGCAGGACAAAGGATTCGTCGCCCGGCTTTCGGGTACACAAGGAGGTAGTGGTGTTTTCCAAGATCAGTCTCGATCAGTGGCGCGCGTTCGTCTGCACGGTCGAGTGCGGCGGTTTCCAGCAGGCCGGCGAGCACATGTACAAGTCGCAGTCGGCCATCAGCCACTCGGTCAACCGCATGGAAATGCTCCTGGGCCAGGAGCTGTTCATCATCGAAGGCCGCAAGGCCGTGCTCACCTCCCTGGGCAAGGCCCTGCTGCCCCAGGCCAAGCACCTGCTGGGGGCGGCGCAGAAGCTCGAGCACCTGGCCAACCAGTACCAGCCCGGGCTGTTCACCGAGCAGGCACTGGCGGTGGATGTGCTGTTCCCCATCGAATTGCTGCAGCAGGCGTTGCAGGAGTTTGCCCTGGAGTACAAGGATCACCGTATCCGCCTGTACGAAACGGCGTTGTCCGGGGCCCGCGAGCTGCTCGAAGACGGCAAGGTCGAGCTGGGTATCGCCAGCAGCCTGCCTTCCGGCTACCTGCAGGAGTTCCTGCTCAATGTCTCGCTGGTCTGCGTGGTGGGGGCCAGCCACCCGCTGAGCGAGGCGCAGGGGGAGTTGAGCCTGGACGACATGAAGAACCACCGGCAGGTGGTGATCCGCGATTCCGGCACGCGCAATTCGCAGAACAGTGGCTGGCTGGGGACCTCGCAGCGCTGGACGGTGAGCAGCCTGGCGGCGGCCGAGAGCTTCGTCGAACGGGGGATGGGCTTTGCCTGGTTGCCGGAGCATCGGGTGCAGCAGGGGTTGGCGCAAGGGCGGCTGGTGCGGGTCAACCTGCAGCATCAGCGTGAGCGGGAGGTGCCGATGTACATGGGTTATCCCGAGGAGTACCGGCACAGTCCCGAGGTGCGGTTGCTGGCGCAGATACTGCGGGAGCGGTGTCGGGAGTATCGGCCGGGGTGATTGTTGGGGCGTTAGCCGGGGCTGCTGCGCAGCCCTTTCGCGGCACAAGGCCGCTTTCATGAAGCAAAATACAATTCTTTGATTTAACTGGGGCAGCGTGGGAGCGGGCTTGCCC
>NZ_JAQMYQ010000084.1:0-9342 GCF_028369275.1 Mitsuaria sp. RG | reverse complement strand
GTGCCGCCGTTGAACGGATCGGGCAGGAAGCGCTCAGCGGTCAGCTCCGGCTGGCCCAGGTAGCCCAGGGCCACGCCGTCACCGGCGATATACAACTCGCCCACCGCTCCCACCGGCAGCAATTGCTGGCGAGCATCGAGCACATAGCAGCGGCTGTTGCCGATCGGCTTGCCAATCGGGATGCTGCCCTCGCCCACCTCGGTGATGTCGTAGGTGGTGCTGAAGGTGGTGGCCTCGGTCGGGCCGTAGCCATTGAGCAGGTGTTGCGGCGCGCCATCGCGCAGTACCCGGGTAATCACCGCCGGGTCCAGCACATCGCCACCGACCATCAGGTAGCGAAGCTCTCGGAACGCCGGCAGCAAATCGCCGGCGAACTGATGGAACAGGCCAGCGGTCAGCCACAGCACGGTGACACCCTGCTCCAGCAGCACTTCGCGCAGGCCCTGGCGCGACAGCACCTGGTCCTGGTCGATCACCACCACCGCGCCGCCGTTGAGCAGTGGCGCCCAGACCTCCAGGGTGCTGGCGTCGAACGCCGGGTTGGAGGCGAAGGCCACCCGGTCCTGGCGGTTGAAATCGGCAAAGCCGTTGTTGATCACCAACCGCACGATGGCCCGGTGCGGCACCTGCACGCCCTTCGGCGTGCCGGTGGAGCCAGAGGTGTACATGATGTACGCCGCGCTGCCGGCGTCCACCGCCAGGCCCAGCGGCGCATCGGCATAACCGCTCAGGTCGAGGCGGTCGAGTTCGACCCGGCGTGCACCTTCCACTTGCGGCTGGTCACTGTGGGTCAGCACCAACCGCGCCTGGCTGTCGGCCACCATGAACGCCTGACGCTCGACCGGCGCATTGCCGTCCAGCGGCACGAACACCGCCGCGCACTTGCTCACGGCCAGCTGGGCCGCCAGCAGATCGAACGAGCGAGGCAGCAGCAAAGCCACGCGGTCACCCGCCTGTACCCCCTGCTCCAGCAGGTACCCGGCCAGCCGGCTGGCCTGCCGGTCGAGCGCCTGGTAGCTCCAGCGCCGCGTGCCATGGGCCACCGCCAGTGCATCCGGGCTGGCCATGGCCTGCGCCTCGAACAGGGCATGCATGGGCAGGTCGCGGGGATAGTCGCGACGGGTCGCGTTGAACTGCCGCGCCACGCGCTCGCGCTCGACGTCCGGCAAGGCGTTGATACGGTTCAACGGCGCCGCCGGCGTGTCCGCCAGGGTATCGGCCAACCGCGCCAGGGCCGTCTGCAGCAGCTGGCAGACCAGTACCCCATCCACTTGCGGAACCGCCTGCACGGTCAGGATGAAACCGTCACCCAAATCGTCGACGCTGACCACCAGCGGGTAGTTGCTGCGCTCATGGGCGGCCAGCAGTTCGATGCCCTGCCAGGCCTGTGCGCGCTGCGCCCCGGTAGCCGCGCTATGGCGGTAGTTGAGCAGGCTGGTGAACAGCGCCTGGGAGGCCGGCACGCCGCTGCAGCGCTGGGCCAGGGCCAGGGAGGCCTGCTCGTGGGCCAGCAGGCGCGCCAGGCGCTGGTGGGTCAGACGCACGCCGTCGACCACATCCGTCTCCCCCACACTGACCCGCAACGGCAAGGTGTTGATGAACATGCCCAGCGCCCGCTCGGCGCCCTCGCCGCCCTGCAGGCGGCCGAGCAGCACGGTGCCGAACACCACGTCCTCGCGGCCGGACAGCTGCGCCAGCACCTGCCCCCAGGCCTGGTGCACCAGGCTGGCGACGCTGATGCCCAGCAACCGTGCCTGCTGACGCAGGCGCAGGGCCAGTGGCTCGTCCAGGCGCTCGCGGTGGTCGAGCACGTGGCTGCCATCGCCCAGCGCCCCGCGCAGGCCGAACACTTCGGTCGGCTCGTCAATATCGCCCAGCAGTTCGCGGAACAGCGCCTCCTGCGCTTGACTGTCGTCACGCAGGCGCGCCTGGGCCACATAGTTGCGGTACGGCACGCTGTCGCCCTCGGGCATGCGCCCCAGCAGCGCATCGCCGACCTCGGCCACCAGCAGTTCCATGGCGGCGTGGTCGAGGAGGATATGGTGCAGCAGCAGGGTCGCCTGCAAGCGGCCCTGTTGCATATGGCTGCTCAGGTGCATCAACGGTGCGCGGCACAGGTCCAGGCGTGGACTGTCCAGTGCCGGCTCAAGGTCCAGGCGCGCCTCGCGCCAGACCACCTGCACCGCTTCGTCGAGCCCCTGCCAGTGCACGCTGGTGCGCAGGATGTCGTGGCGGGCGATGACCTGGTTCAGCGCCACGATGAAGGCCTCCAGCTCGGCCTGGCCGGCAAAGGCGAAGTTCAGTTGCAGTAAGTAGGGGTCGACCTCGGCGCTGGCCAGGTGGTGGTAGAGAATGCCCTGCTGCAACGGCGCCAGGGCGTACAGGTCCTGAACATTGGCCGCGCCGCCGGGGATCTTTTGCAGCAAACTGTCGAGCGCGGCCTGTTCCAGGCGTGCCAGCGGCAACATGTCGGGGGTGATGCGCGTGCAGCCTGCCGGGATACGGTTGGCCGGCACTTCCAGCGTCACCTCGCCACCCACCGCCGCCGCCAGCGCCGCCAGGCTCGGCTGGCCGAACAGCACCCGCACATCCGCCGCCAGGCCGGCCTGGCGCATGCGCGCGGTCAGGGTCACGGCCAGCAGCGAGTGGCCGCCGAGCTCGAAGAAGTTGTCATGGCGACCGACCCGGGCCACGCCCAGCAGGTCGCTCCACAGCTGCGCCAGCAGGGTCTCGACTTCGCCTTGCGGCGCCTCATAGGCCTGCTGCGTGGTTTCCGGCTGCGGCAGCGCCTTGCGGTCGAGCTTGCCGTTGGGGCTCAGCGGCAGCGCCTCGAGGTGGGTAAAGGAAGCCGGCACCATGAACTCCGGCAACTGGCCCAGCAGCGCAGCGCGCAGCGTGTCCGGCGCCTGCCGGGCGCCGGTGTAGTACGCCACCAGGCGCTGCTCGCGGGCCAGCACCACCGCCTCCTTGACCCCTTCGATACGGGTCAGGCAGGCCTGGATCTCGCCCAGTTCGATGCGCAGGCCACGAATCTTCACCTGGTCGTCGTTGCGCCCGAGGTATTCCAGGTTGCCGTCGGCCAGGTAGCGGGCCAGGTCGCCGGTGCGATACATCCGGCCACCGGTCCTGAGCGAGAACGGATCATCGAGGAAGCGTTCGGCGGTCAGTTGCTCGCGGTTGAGATAACCCCGCGCCACCTGCACACCGCCGATGTACAGCTCGCCGGCCACGCCCACCGGTACCGGCTGGCCCTGGGCGTCCAGGACGTACAGCGCGGTATTGGCGATCGGCTTGCCGATCGGCGTGTTGTCCGGTGCCGCCACGCAGTGCCAGGCACTGACATCCACCGCCGCCTCGGTCGGGCCGTACAGGTTGTGCAGCTCGACCGTCGGCAGCTGTGCATGGAAACGCCTTGCCAGGCTGCCGGGCAAGGCCTCGCCGCTGCACAGCACGCGCTTGAGCTGGTGCACCAGGACTTCGCCATGGGCGAGGAACACATCGAGCATCGACGGTACGAAGTGCAAGGTGCTGACCTGCTCTTCACGGATGACCGCACGCAGGTACTCGGGGTCGCGGTGCCCGCCAGGGCGCGCCATCACCAGGCGTGCGCCGGTCTGCAGCGGCCAGAGGAACTCCCACACCGACACGTCGAAGCTGAACGGGGTCTTCTGCAGCACCACGTCACCAGCGCCCAGTCGGTAGGCGTCCTGCATCCACAGCAGGCGGTTGACCACCCCGGCGTGCTCGTTCATCACGCCCTTGGGCAGGCCGGTGGAGCCGGAGGTGTAGATCACATAGGCCAGGTGGCGCGGGGTCAGCCCGGGCACCTGTGGGGCATGCGCCGGCTGCGCCTGCCAGGTCGGCTGGTCGAGGTCGATCAGCGCCGCACGGCTCGCCTGCGGCACGTCGCGGGTGGCACCGTGCACCAGCACCGCCAGCGGCGCGCTGTCATCGAGCATGTGACGGATGCGCTCGGCCGGGTAGTCCGGGTCGACCGGCACGTAGGCGCCACCGGCCTTGAGGATGGCCAGCAGGCCGACCACCATCGACAGGCCGCGCTCGAGGCAGATCGCCACGCGCGCGTCGGGTTTTACCCCCAGCGCAATCAGGTGATGGGCCAGGCGGTTGGCCTGCTCGTCGAGCTGGCGATAGGTCAGCTCGCCTTCCTCCGCCCTCACCGCCACAGCGGTCGGGGTGCGTCGAACCTGAGCCTCGATCATGCCGTGCAGCGTCTGCTCCAGGTCGTACGCCACCGCCGTGTCGTTGAACTCGACCAGCACCTGGCGCCGCTCCTCGGCACTCAGCACCGGCAAGCGGTTCAGCGCCTGCTGCGGATGTTGTTCAAGCGCCAGCAACAGACCGTCGAGCACCTGCAGCATCTGCGCGCAGATGCGCTGTGCGCCCACCTGGGCCGACACCTGCACGCCCAGGCGCAGGCCATCGCCGAAGTCATCGACGTTGAGGCTCAGCGGGTAGTTGGTGCGCCCTTCGCTGCCCAGGGTCTCGATCCCCTCCCAGGCCTGTGGCTGCGGCGCGGCGCGGGTGCTCTGGCGGTAGTTGAGCATGGCGCTGAACAGCGGCAGCGGCGCGGCCACCTGGCTGCAGCGCTGGGCCAGGGCCAGCGAGGCGTGCTCGTGGACCAGCAGCGCCGACAGCTCGCGGTGGGTGGCCAGCACGCCGTCGCGCACGCCCAGCCCATCCAGCTCGACCCGCAACGGCAGGGTGTTGATGAACATGCCCAGGGCCCGCTCGCTGCCCTCGCCGCCCTGCAGGCGGCCCAGCAGCACGGTGCCGAAGACCACGCAGTCCTTGCCGCAGGCCACCGCCAGCAGACGCGCCCAGGCCAGGTGCACCAGGCTTGCGGCACTCACGCCCAGTTGGCGGGCCTGGTCGCGCAGGCGACCATAGCGAAGGCCGTCGAATTCCACCTCGGCCTCATCGAGGGCCTGACCTTCGCCCTGCACCTCGCGCAGGCCGAACGGCAGGCTTGGCTCGTCGATACCACCCAGGCGGGCGCGGAAGAACGCCTCGTGCTCGGCTTCGCTGACGCCCAGGCGCGCCTGTGCCACATAGTTGCGGTACGGCACCGAGGCCGACAACGGCTCGGTCTGCCCCAGCAGGTAGCCGCGCAGCTCGGCCTGCACCGCCTGCATGGCGATATGGTCGAGCACGATATGGTGGAACTGCAGTACCGCCTCGACCCGCTGGCCACCCGGTTCGGTGCGATGCAGCAGGCGGATCAGCGGCGCCTGGCCAAGGTCCAGGCGCGCCAGGTGGGCGTCGTCGAGCGGCGCCAGTTGCAGCGGCGCCTGGCGCCAGACCACCTGTACCGGCTGCGGCAGGCCATCCCAGAGCACTGCGGTACGCAGGATGTCGTGCCGGGCGATGACCTGTTCCAGGGCCTGTGCGAACACCCGCAGCCGCGCCGGGCTGTCGAAGCGCAGCCGTGCCCGCAGGGCGTAGGGATCGACGCCCACGGCGCTGAGGTGCAGATAGAGGATGCCCTCCTGCAACGGCGCCAGGGGGTAGATATCCTGAACATTGGTCGCACCGCCCGGCACCGCGGCGACGATGCGCTCAATGGCGGCCGGTTCCAGGTCGACCAGCGGCAGCATGTCCGGGGTGATAAGGGTGCAGCCCGCCGGAATCCGGTTGGCCGGCACCACCACCGCGCCGCCCTGGCCCAGGGTAGCCGCCAGCGCGGCCACGCTCGGCTGGCCGAACAGGGTGCGTACATCCACCTGCAGGCCGGCCTGGCGCAGGCGCGCGGTGAGGGTCACGGCCAGCAGCGAGTGACCGCCCAGTTCGAAGAAGTTGTCGTGCCGCCCTACCCGCTCCACGCCCAGCAGTTGCGACCAGATCTCGGCCAGCAGCACCTCGGTCTCGCCTTGTGGCACCTCGTACTGGCGCGCCTGCACGTCCGGCAGCGGTAGCGCCTGGCGGTCGAGCTTGCCATTGGGGGTCAGCGGCCAGCTGTCGAGGTGGACGAACAGCGCCGGCACCATATACTCCGGCAACCGCGCCAGCAATGCCTGGCGCAGCGCGTCGGCAGGCTGCGGCTCGCCACGGTGGTAGGCGACCAGGCGATCACCGCCGTGTGGATGCCGGTGGACCAGCACCAGTGCCTCGCGCACGCCGGCCACGCGGTTCAGGCAGGCCTCGATCTCGCCCGGCTCGATGCGCAGGCCGCGCAGCTTGATCTGGTGGTCGGTACGACCAAGGAACGTCAGGCTGCCGTCGGCGGCCTGGCGTACCCGATCGCCGCTGCGGTACAGCCACTCACCCTCGGCGAACGGGCTGGCGATGAAGCGTTCGGCCTGTTGCTCCGGCAGCCCCAGGTAGCCACGCGTCACCCCGGCGCCGCCGATATGCAGCTGGCCGGCGACGCCCCAGGGTACCGGCTGGTCGTGGGCATCGAGGACGTACAGGCGGGTGTTGTCGATGGGGTGGCCAATCGGCAACGCGCCGGCAGGAATCAGCTGTCCGGGCTCCAGGGTCCAGGCGCTGCAGTCGACCGTGGTTTCGGTGGGGCCGTAGACGTTGTGCAAGCGCACCTGTGGCAGGCGCTGGCGTACTTTTCGGGCCAGGGCCTCGGTCAGCTCGC
The DNA here is from genome assembly GCF_028369275.1 of Mitsuaria sp. RG. NCBI lineage: Bacteria > Pseudomonadati > Pseudomonadota > Betaproteobacteria > Burkholderiales > Sphaerotilaceae > Roseateles > Mitsuaria sp. RG. The sequence continues at coordinate 2,738 of NZ_JAQMYQ010000084.1, read as the reverse complement.
CACCACCGCAGACAATATCGCTGAGGCTGGCGCAGGCGGCACTGTCGTCCTGGTCGAGGAACTGCTGCAACAGCGCGGGCACGAATTGCACCACGCCGACCTGCTGCTGGCGGATCAGCCCGGCCAGGTACTGCGGGTCGCGCTGGCCATCCGGCTTGGCCAGCACCAGGCGCAGCCCACTGCACAACGGCCAGAACAGCTCCCACACCGAGGCGTCGAAGCTCACCGGGGTCTTGTGCAACACTGCGCCGCCGGCCGGGAACCGGCGGGCACTCCAGTGCACCAGGTTGGCCAGGTTGCGGTGCTCGACCATCACCCCCTTGGGCAGGCCGGTGGAACCTGAGGTGTAGATCACATAGGCCAGGTGCGCGCCGTTCAGCCCGGGCACCCGTGGGTCGCTGTCCGGCTGCCCGTCCCAGCTGGGCTGATCGAGATCGACCTGCGGCACCGCCGCTTCGCCGACCAGCGTCCGCGTGCCTTGTTGCACCAGCAGCGCTCGCGGCTGACTGTCGGCGAGCATGTGGCCGATACGTTCTGCCGGGTAGTCCGGGTCCAGCGGCACATAGGCACCGCCGGCCTTGAGGATCGCCAGCAGGCCGACCACCAGCGGCAGGCCGCGCTCGACACAGATTGCCACCCGGTCGTCGGGCCGCACGCCCAGTGCGATCAGGTGGTGGGCCAGGCGATTGGCCTCGGCGTTGAGCTGGCGATAGCTGAGTTGTCCGTCGTCAGACTGCACGGCGATCGCCTCGGGATCGCGCGCCACCTGCTGCTCGAACAACGCCTGGACAGGCTGTTCGAGATTGCCGGCCTGGGCCGTGGCGTTGCAGGTCTGCAACAGATGCTCACGCTCATCGTCCGGCAATACCGGCAGCGCCAGCAGCGCTTGCCGTGGCTGAGCCTCCAGACCTTCCACCATGCCCTGCAGCACCTGCCGCAACTGCCCGCAGACCCGCTGGGCGCCGACGCTCGCCGGGGTCATTGCCACCAGGCGGAAGTCTTCCCCCATGTCGTCCACGCTCAGGCTCAGCGGGTAGTTGCTGCGCTCCTGGCCATCGAGGAACTCGATGCCCTGCCATTCCAGGCGCCGGGCCTCGCTCGCCGCCTGGCCATGGCGGTAGTTGAGCATGGCGCTGAACAGCGGCGCCGGGGCCGGCACGCCACTGCAACGCTGGGCCAGGGCCAGCGACGCATGCTCGTGCACCAGCAAGGCGCTCAGGCGCTGCTGGGTCAGGCGTACGGCGTCCTGCAGGTCGAGGTCTGCAAGGTCCAGGCGCAGCGGCAAGGTATTGATGAACATGCCCAAGGCCCGCTCGGCACCTTCGCCGGCCTCCAGGCGGCCCAGCAACACAGTGCCGAACACGACTCGATCAGTGCCGCTGACGGCCGCCAACAGGCGAGCGAAGGCCAGGTGGAACAAGCTGGCGGGGCTGATGCCCAGCTGCCGGGCCTGTTGCCGCAAACGCGCGGCCAGGGTCTGGTCCAGCCAGAGGTGGGCTTCCTCGATGGCCTGGCCGTCGCCCTGCACATCACTCAGGCCGTAGGGCAGCGTCGGCTCGTCGATATCGCCCAGCTGGGCGCGGAAGAACGCCTCGTGCTCGGCCTGGCTGACGCCCAGGCGCGCCTGGGCCACGTAGTTGCGGTAAGGCACCGGGGCCTGCACTGGTACGGCGCTGCCCTGCAGGTAGCCGAGCAGCTGCGCGCCGATGATCTCCAGGGCGGTGTGGTCGAGAACGATATGGTGGAACTGCAGCAGTGCCTCGATGCGCTGGCTGCCGGCCTCATCGCAATACAGCAGGCGGATCAGCGGCGCCCGGGCCAGGTCGAGGCGTTGCAGGTCGTGGCCGTCGAGCGGCGCGACCAGCAGTGGCGCCTCGCGCCAGACCACCTGCAGCGGTTGCTCCAGGCCTTCCCAGAGCACGGCGGTGCGCAGCACGTCGTGACGGCTGATGGCCTGGCGCAAGGCCTTGGCGAACGCCTCCAGGCGTGCCGGGCTGTCGAACGCCATGCGCGACTGCAGCACATAGGGATCGTGCTCCGGCGAGCTGAGGTGGTGGTAGAGGATGCCCTCCTGCAACGGCGCCAGCGGGTAGATGTCCTGCACGTTGGCCGCGCCGCCCGGCACCGTGGCGACGATGCGCTCGATGGCGGCAGGTTCAAGGTCCACCAGTGGCAGCATGTCCGGGGTGATCTGGGTGCAGCCGGCCGGAATCCGGTTGGCCGGGACCTCGACCTGGCGGCCATGGCCCAGGGTCGCCGCCAGTGCCGCCACGGTCGGCTGGCCGAACAACGTGCGCACGTCGGCCTGCAAACCGGCCTGGCGCAGGCGCGCGGTGAGGCTCACCGCCAGCAGCGAGTGACCGCCCAGTTCGAAGAAGTTGTCGTGGCGACCGACCTGCGCAACGCCCAGCACCTCGGCCCAGAGTGCCGCGATAGTGGTTTCCACGGGGCCTTGCGGCATGGCGTAGGCCTGGCCGGTGAGCATGGCCGGTTCCGGCAAGGCCTTGCGGTCCAGCTTGCCGTGGCTGGTCAGTGGCAGTTCCTCCAGACGCATGAAGGCTTGCGGTACCAAGTGACCCGGAAGGCTGACTTGCAGACCTTGGCGCAAGGTGTCGAGATCGACCATGGCGGTTTCGGTGAACCAGGCCAGCAGACGCTCGTCACGCACCAGCACCACGGCATCCGCGATACCCGGCTGCGCCTTCAGCGCGGCTTCGATCTCGCCCAACTCGACCCGC
>NZ_JAQMYQ010000083.1:0-9454 GCF_028369275.1 Mitsuaria sp. RG | reverse complement strand
CTCGGTGCCGACCAGCCTCACCGCGCCGGCATACATGCCGCCCAGCGCGCTGGAGTCGATCGCCAGGCTCGGCTTGGCGCTGCCGTCGTCAGCACGCGCGGTGGCCGCCAGGGTGCGGGCATCGACATCGTTGCGCCCGGCGACGATGGCCAGGTTGCGGGCCTGGATCTCGGCATTGATCTTGGTGCTGCGGGCAATCAGCTCGAAGCTGTCGACGTTGCTGGCATTGATCCCCGCGCCTTCGATGGCGATGTGGCCCTGGTCGACCTGGTAACGGGTCAGTTGGCCGTTCTCGATCACCGGCTTGCCGGTGCTCAGCGTGGCCTGTGGCGTATTGATGAAACCGCAGCCATCGCAGGTGATGCCGTGGGGGTTGGCGACGATGACACGCGCCGCATGCCCGGCCACCTCGGTATAGCCACGCAACTGGCTGGCGTTGGCGCCGTTGACCTCGTTGAGGATGACGTTGGCCGCCTGGCCGTGGAGGTTGGGGTTGCCCAGGATGATCCCGCCCAGCTGGGTGGCCTGGGTGCGCTCGGTGGCGTTGTTGAGGATCAGCCCCTGCTGGCCGACGTTGTAGTCGCTGAACTGGTTGTGCGATAGCCCGCTGCCATTGGGCGCGGCGATGTTGACGATCGGCACGCCGTTGCCCGCCTGGCCGAGGCTGGTGCCCGGCCCGCTGACCACCACGCCTTCGGCGGCCTGCGCCCACAGCGGCTGCCAGAACATGGCATTGGCCAGCAGGAAGGCCAGGCCACGCTTGGGCAGCCCGCAGAAGCGCTCGCGGGGCTGAATTGCGGCCGAGCGTTGGCGGGCCAGGAAGGCAAACAGGCGAACGTCCATGTCAGGTCTCGTGAATCAGGCGGTCAGATGACAAAGTCCAGGCGCAAGTACACCGGGCATTCCTTGTCGGTCAGCATGTCGGGGCGTTTCAGGCTGTGGGCGAAGGTAGGCACGCAAGCTCGCCCCCGCCGACAACGCACAGGCATCATCCAGTGCCTGCCCCCCGAAAAAAGAGCGCGAGATGTTATTTGGCCATCACGGAAACGTCAAATTAATATCGCCAAAAAACCGTGAAACCATCTACTGCCTGTTCCAGCAGTCACCCAGGCTGAAACTCCAGGCAGCCAGAGGCCACCAGCGCACTGCATCCAGGGCTATCGAGGACGTCGGAAGGGGAGAAATCGGTGCCATGCCTCATCTGGGCATGCGCACCGCAAGAAGCCACACAGAGAAGAGAAGAACTGGCCGCAGCGGCCAGCAAGGACCCGCGAATCGAAACCGGGAGACACCGCCTGGTGATTCCCGGCCCTTGCAGTTCACACGGACTACAAGTCACCCAACAGTTCGCGTATGAACTCGGAGAAACTGTCCGCCACCTGATGGGCCTCACGGCTCACCGGGTCGATATCGACAACCACCCAGCCATTGTTCGTGTCGAACCCTGAGCAGTAACCCTGCAGGTCATCGCCGAACAGCAGGATGCCTTCCAGGGCGTTGTCCCCATCCTCATCGTAGACCTGGTCAGGCGTGAGCAGGCCTTCGTACAACATATAGGCCGCCTCACCCACTTCCCCCCATCCAAGCTCCCTGATGAACGCCAGGTAATCGGCCGGCACCTGCGAATGGGGGCCAGCCAGCGCCGAGAGCACCTGCGCTTCGGCTGTCGTCAGTTTGGAAAGGGGGCCGGACACCTTGTCCGGCTGCAGATCGTCATACATTCCCATTCACCCTGCCCTCTTATCGTGATGTGAAGATTTCCCTGCCCACGCTGTCTTTCCCATGGATGCCACCTTGATGCTGGTCGGGGAAGCGTGCCGGGTGCATGTTCCACCATTCGTTAGGTCCACCGAACCCACTTTCGATGATGTGGTGCGCATCGTAGGGCTGTCCGGCCTTGCGTACCACCTTTGTTCCATCCTTGCTCATCACGTTCTCGGTGTAGCGGGGCCACGTCTGGCCTGTCTTGGTTTCCCACTGGCCGATCAGCTCGTCCTTGACCTTGTTGAACTCGCGTCGGTGTTTCTGGGTTTCCTTGGGCGTGAGCTTGGTGTAGTTCTTTTCGCGCAAGGCATTTGCCAGGTTGTCGCGTTGCTCGGCGGTGACCTTGAGGCCCGTGTGCGCCTCCAGCTCATTGAGATAACGCCGTGCCTGGCTGGAAAGCTGGGTGAACGCCGATGTCGGCCCCTTGGGCGGCACATCGCCGGCAGGCGGCTCGTGCGGCTTGCGGGTGTCCGGCACATCCAGGTGAGATCCCGGCCCATTGCTCCCTTCATGGTGGGTGCCGCCCTTGCGTCCTGGTATGGCGCCCATGATCACGCTGGTGATCAACTTGCCACCGCCAATCAGGAAGTCGCCACCTTCCTTCTTGTCGAGGTCGTCCTCTCCCTCCATGCGCTCGGCAATGTATTTGCCAACCTTCGCCACGGCCTCCTCGACCTTGGCATTGAAGTCCTTGCCCAGCTCCGTCTGGTCGATCACCTGGCTGACAGCCAACTGGATGACAGCCTTGGGGCCTTGCAGCATGGCAAGTGCCACGGTGACCGCCTCGGCCCCATCCGGATGCGCGTCCAGGTACTCGTTGATGGTCGAGACATAGGTCAGCGTCCATTGGACGCTGTCGCGCTCCGCCGTGACATGTGTCGTGTCTAGCTGCAGAGCCCCCAGATTTCGCTCAAGCTCGCGGGTGAAATCCTGCGACTGCTCGAACACATGCTCAAGGTTGTTGAGCTGCTGCAATACCTGGGTCTGGAAGTCTTCCTTGCCCATCAAGGCCATGGCATCGCGTGGCGACATCCCTGCCAGGATCAGCGACTCGAGGGTGTTTTCCGCCAGCGCCCGGCCCGCGACCGCAACAGCGCCGCTGTCCATTGGCCGCCCGGTCATGCGCTGGTAACGATTGACCAGGGCGTTGAGGGCATTGCCGGCCTGTTCGAAGTTCTTCAGCGCCGTCTTGTCGTAGTCGAGCAGCCCATCGCTCCATTTCTGCAGCGTCTCCTTGGGATTCAGCACATCGTGCAGCGAGCTGTCGGTCACATAGAGATCGGTGCGCGACTCCTTGTCCCGCGTGATTTCGTAGGCTTTGTCGAGGTCACGGTTCAGCCCGACTGTGGAGTCCTGGCCGGTCTCGGCGTCCTTGCGCACAGTGATATCACCTGCACCCACGGTGGCGCGGACGGTCTGCTCGCGGTCCTTTTCATACTCCCAGCCACTGACGCTCCAGCTGGTCTGGTTCTTCGAACCCTTCTCGCCGTTGCCCGCGTCTGCGGTGACCTTGCCGTTGGAAGGGTCCTGCTCGGCACTGGCCGACCCCTTCTTCCAGCTGCCACCCACGTTCAGGTAGTAACCGTGCTCCTTGTCCTTGCCGGCAATGTCACTGAAGCCCAGGGTGCCGGTATCGAGCTTGAGATTGCCGTTGTCGGCGGCGATCAGCGCACCGTCGAGCTGGGTGTGGTTCTCGGTGCGGATATCGACCTTGTCACGCCCGGTGATGCGCGTCTGGTCCTCGACCCACTCGGTCTTGCCGGTGGTCTTGCCATAGCCGACCGAGCCACTGACACCGGCGCCCGGGCCCACGGTGACGGTGGCATTGATGTCGAACTCCTTGCCCTTGACCTTGCCAGTGTCGATGGCCGAGGCCACGTTGAGATCGCCACCGACACGGCCGATCACTTCGTCGCCGCGTACCTGGGCGCCCTTGATGTTGGTGTCCTTGCCACTGGTGAACTTCAGCTGGTCACCGGCATACACATAGGCTTGCTGATGACGCTGGGTTTCACGCTCCAGGTCGCCCTTGCCCATGTTGACGCTGGCGTAGACGCCCACACCTTCCGAGCCGAAGGTCAGGCCGACCTCGCCACCGCCGCTATGACGGTTCTGCTCCTGCTGGCTGTCGTTCTTGGCAGCGACGATGTTCAGCTCATTGCCGGCATTCAACTCCACATCGCGGCCGGCCTTGACCTGGCTGCCCACGATATTCAGGTCATTGCTGGCGTCGAGCTTGATGTTACCGCCGGCCTCCAGCTGCGAAGGCGTGGAGGTGCCCTGCTGGCCATCGGCACTGGCAGTGCCATGGCTGCCGCCTATGCCGACCTTGAAGCCGCCACTGGTGCCACCATGCACGCCCCCCCAGCTCTGCGACTGGTTGCTTTCCTGGCTGCTGCTGCCCTTGGCGACATCGATGTTGATATCCCGGCCTTTGATATCGATGTCTCGCCCGGCCTGGACCTTGCTGCCCTTGATATTGACGTCGTTGCCGGCCTGCATCTTCACATCATTGCCGGCCTCCAGCGTCGAAGACCGATTGCTCTGCTCCACGCTTTGCTGGCTGCTGGTCTGCTTGCTGGTACCGATCTTGCCGTCTCCGGTGGGGCCGGAGAAGAACTGGCCGATGGCGTCCACGGTCTGCAAGGTGCTGGAACCCTTGCTGACGCCATCCTCGCCCTTGCCGGTATTGCTTATCGCATCCTTGGTACTGCCGGCGTTATGTTTGATCGAGCCACTGACCCCCTGGCTCTCATACTCGCGTTCCTGCTCCTGGATACGCGTGTCACGGCCGGCATCGATATTGATGTCTCGTCCGGCGCCAAGGCTGATATCGTGCCCTGCCAGCAAGTCCGAACCGGTCTGGTTGATATCACGCCCGGCATTGATATCCAGGTCCTTGCCAGCCTGGATGCGACTGCCGGCAGCCAACTGCTCGCGCAGGCGGTCCTTGGCTTTCTCTTTTTCAACGCCGGCGAAGAAATTGGTACCGTTGTCGTCGGTGTCCGAATGCAGCCCGACGCTGCTCGACTTGGACCACTGCGTATCGTCACGCTGGTTCTGCGCCGCAGTGATATTCACGTCACGCCCGGCGTTCAGGCTGACATTGCGTCCGGCATTGATCCCGCTACCGAGCACGTTGATATCGCGTTCCGCCTCCAGGGTAGCGTCGCGCACGGCGACCACCTGGCTGCCGACACTGGTGCTGCTGCGCGCTTCATGCCCGGAGGTCTTTGCCGACGCAATCGACACCGAGGGGATCGAGACGTTTTGCACGCCCGGCAGCATCAGCGCTGTCGGCGACAGCATGTCCTTGGCCGAAAGCGACAGCTTGAGCTTCTGCTTGTACTCCTCGCTGCGGCTATAGGCGGTGTCGTTGGCCGATACCAGGTTGACATCGCCCTCGTCATCCACCAACCCGGCGCGCAGTTCCACATCGTTGCCGGCATTGGCCTTGCTCGCGCGCAGGCGCACGTCGCTCCCCGCCGCCAGGACAATGTCGTTGCCGGCATCGAGCTCGCTGCCCACCTGGGTGGCGCTGGTCTTGAGCTGGCTCTTGCCGCTCTTCGACAGGCCGAGGAAGCCGGACTTGGTCTTCTTGCTGAACTCGCCATGCTCTTCGACGCCGGACAGCACCGCCACATCGCCCGTCGCGCCAATCATGAGGTCGCCGCCGGCCTTGAGCTGGCTGCCGATCACCGTGACATCGCGGCCGCCATCCAGGGAGATGCCGCCATAGTCCTGCTTGCTGACGTTGACGGTGAGATCACCACCGGCCTCGATCACCGAGGCGACGTTGGTGCTGTGGTAGCTCTCCTTCTGGTTCGAACTCTTGCGACCGAACGAACCCTTGCTCTTCTTGAGGTAGTAGGACGCACTTTCGTCCTGGGCGGAAGCGATGGTCAGGTCGCGCTCGACGTCGATGTCGACATCGCCCTTGCCCTTGACCTGGCTGGCGACGATGGCCATGTCCTGGCCGGCAGACAGCGACACGTCACCACCGGCCTTGACCGTGGTCGAGACCTGGGTGACCTGGTCCTTGGACTGGGTGACCTTCTTGCTGCGGCTGAAGCTGTGGGCTTCGTTGGCGGCGGAGGTCAGGTTCAGGTCTTCGCCCGCGGCCAGGGACAGGTTGCGGCCCGCATCGATCTGGCTGGCCACCGCGGTGAGATCACGGCCCGCGCCAATGCTCAGGTCGCGACCGGCGGTAACCGTCGCGCCATGCTGCTGCACGGTGTTGTTGCGCTGGCGGTTGCTGTAGAAGCCTTCGCGCTCCTCGACCGACAGCAGGCTGACATCGCGCCCGGCGTTGAGGGACAGGTCGCCGCCACTCTGGATCACACTGGCGACGTTGTTGATGTCCTGGCCCGCCTTGAGGCTGAGGCTGTTCCCGGCTTCGATACGGGCGGCGTTATCCAGGTAGTCCTTGTGCTGGCTGGTGCCGCCGAAGTTGGTGACGGCGCGCACCTGGTCGCGCTGGTTGAGGATGTCCCCATTGACCGCGGTCAGGCTCACGTCGCGCCCGGTGATGATGGCGCCGGCGCTGTTGCTCAGGTTGTTGCCGGCCAGCAGTTCCAGGCGCTCTCCGGCCTGGACCAGGCCGGTGTTGACCAGGTTGTTGCCAGCGGTGGCAGACAGGTTGCGGCTGGCCTGCAAGGTCCCGACGTTGGTCAGGTTCTCGCCGGCGATCAGTTCCACGTCCTGGCCGGCGATCAACGCGCCGTTGGGGGCAAGGCGATTGTTGGCCTGGGCCAGGTAAAGCACCGGCACCAGGACTTCCTCGCCGTTGACCTGGTGTTTTTCCATCCACACGATGTCATGGGTCAGCGCCGCCACCTGGGAAGCCGTCAGGCCCACGCCCAGGCTGAGCTGCAGTTGGTCCTTGCTGCGCAGGGCATTGTCCATCAGGTACTTGAACAACTGCTCGCCGGAGGTCTGGCCATCGATGAACTGCTGACCAGTACGGGCCACCACCGCCTGCTGGATCAGACGTTGCTCGTAGAGGCCATCGCCCAGGCGCTTCCAGCTCTGGTCCGGATCGTAGCCCAGGTTGCCGAGCAGGTAGTCGGAGCTCATGAACTGCTTGAGGTCGGTCAGGACCGGGTTGGTCTCGATCAGGTACTTGTGTGGCTTGCTGGTGTATTGGCTGTCCGGCATACGGGTGACACCCGCAATGTCGGGACGTGAGTTGCTCCACGGGTTGCCGTTGGCACCGGGATGTCGCGGCACAGGGGTGGCGTCAACCGCTGCACCGCCCGGTGCGTAGACACCGATGGCACTTGCGTTGCCGCCCACGGCACCGCCCTGGTGGGCAATGCGGTCGATGTCCTGATGGCTCTGGTTCCCCGCACTGGCGTCCATGGCCTGCAGCGCGCCGGGCTGACCGCCTGGTGCCAGCGCCTGGCGGCCCTGGTTCGAAACCTCGGCAGTTCCCAGTGTCCAACCCTGCGGCGAGGCACCCGCGGCACTGCCCCCCTGGCCACTCAGGCGGAACAGTCCGTTCTGGCCGGTGGGCAAGGTGAAGCCGCCCAAAGCCAGGGGGTTGACCTGTTGTTGCGCCAGGTCAGGGGGAAGCTGGGCGTGAATACGGATAACCGTGTTACCGGCAGCGCCCGGCAGCTTGGGGTCAAACGCCTTGCCTGCCGGACCACTGACCGTCAGTCCTTCCTGGATGACGCTGTTGATCACGTCCCTGGTGGCATTGATGCTTACCCGGCCACCCGCCTGTACCACAGCATTCGCGGCACCGACCTGAGTGCCGTGCTCGATGGTACGCTGGTCGTAGAACGTGACGCCTTGAATCTGCGCGGGCAGCGGCGCTCTCGCATTCGGGTTGTATGCCGGCGCAATGTTCAGCGCACTGAGCGAGAAGCCGTCGAACCAGCTCTTCCAACCGATGACCGCGATGGTATTGAAGTTCGCGGTACCGCCAAGCCGGGTGTAGGGCGTGATGCGTGACTCGTTCCAGTTGGCATCCCACATGCGCAATGTGCCAACGAGGTGTCTGTCGCCGTTACTGTTGGCCCTTGTGTATTGCGGGTCATTGGCTGCGTTGTAGCGCATCACCGCAGCAAAATACGGCATGGCGTACTTGACCTTGTCCACGCCTGACAGGGTGAACGACTTCAATACCGAATAGGTGCCCAGTGCCTCGCCCTTGTTGAGGAAGTTCTGCACATTGACCGTGATATCACGCTGTGCGGTGATCACCGAAGCCGAGTTCTCCAGCCGCCCCCCGAGCACGAACAGGTCGCGGCCAGCACGGATGGCGCCGGCGGGCGAGTCGATCTCGACCTTCTTCTCGTAGTACTCCTCAAGCACCATATGACCGCCGCCCGGGCCGGTCTGACGCATGCCGATCGAGCTCCACGTCGGGGCCCCCGTGGTCTTGAAAATTTCCTTGCGGTTCTCGATCGTCTGCGCATTCAGGCGCATGTCCCCGGCACTTTCCAGGCTGCCGGAGATGTTCTCCACCTTGCTCGCCAGCCCACCTGCGGCATTGCCCGCCACCGTCAGCCCAGCCAGGCTGTAGACGTCGCCATAGAAGTTGGTCAGGGTCCCGGTGTACAGCTGCATGTCCCCGCCACTGAACAACAGGCTGCGATCGTTGCGCAGGCTGCCGGTGGTCACGCGCACCAGCTGGTTGCCTCCCAGGGTCCCCAGGTTGTTCAGGCTGCCGGCATTGACCAGCAGATCACCTGCCGCACTCAGCCGCCCCTGGTTGGTCAGCAGGCCCGCCACGTTGACCGTGGTGTTGCCCACGCCGGTGATGCTGGCGTTGCCACCCAGGCTCATCTGCGCCGCGCTCACGCCCAGCGTACCCAGGCTGTTCACCCGCCCATTGGCGCTGCTGTAAGTGCCCCCCAGGTTCAGGCTGAGATCACCGTCACTGGCAATCAGGCCATCGTTGCTCCAGTTGCCGCCGTTGCCCACCAGGCTGTCGAATGCCAGCAACTGGCCGCCGGCGGTCTGGGTGAGGTTGTTGACGTTGACCGTCAGGCGCCCGGCCTGGATCACGCTGGCGTTGGTCCAGCTGTCGGCGGTCAGGGTCAGACCGCCACGGGTGATCAGATTGCCGCCAGCGCGGGTCAGGTTGAGCGTGTCGATGTCGAACACGCCCTTGCCCGCATGCAGCACCTTGCCGCCGACGTTCTGCAACACGCCGACGCCGAGCGTCAGGTCGGTATTACCGACTTCCACCAGCCCGGTGCGGTTGTCGAACAGGCCGCCAATGGCGAACTGGCTCTTGCCTGTGCTGCCCACGGCACGCAACTGGCCACCCTGGTTATCCAGGCTGGCGGCAGTGATGGCGAAAGTACTCGCGCTTTCGACGATGCCGCCACGGTTGTCCAGCGCGCCGCTCAGCCCGATGTCGATACGCTGGCCGACCATCTCGCCACGCGCGTCACCACCGTTGAGCAGGCTGGCGCCGGTGACTTTGAGCAGGCCACTGGCGGAGATGCCGCCGTCGCGGTTGTCCAGCTGCCCGGTGCGGATCAGTGCATCACCACCCAACGCCGCGATGCGCCCGCCGTGGTTGTCCAGACTGGCGCTCTGCACATCGAGGCCCAGGGCCTGGAGGATGCCGCGCTGGCCATTGGCATCGCTGCCGTTGCGCAGCACACCGGTGGTGCGCACGCCCAGCGACTGCTTGAGGCTGGCAAGGATGCCGCCGCGGTTGTCGAGGGTA
>NZ_JAQMYQ010000082.1:0-10687 GCF_028369275.1 Mitsuaria sp. RG | reverse complement strand
CGGCACAAGGCCGCTCCTACACAGTCAGCCGATTCGCCAGCAGGACAGAAATTCGAGTAAAACTTTGTAAGGTAGGCGCTGCTTATCCCATAATGTGCCACCAGAGACATTGGCCGTAGCTTTGCAGAGGTAAGTCGATCCCCATGAACCGCACCGGCCGCGCCCTGACCCTGGGCTGCCTGTTGCTTCTTCAGCCCCTGCTGGCCCTGGCGGAGGGCGGTAACTCGTTGCTGATTCCGGCGGCGGGCCGCTGCACTCTCGATGCTGCGCCCGAGGACCAGGAGAACGCCCTGAAGGCCTGCGAGCAGACGGCGGAGTCCGGGGATGCCGAAGCGCAGTACGAGCTGGGCGAGTTCTACTACAGCGGCACGCCGCGCCATCTCGACAAGGCGCTCAAGTGGTTCGAAAAGGCCTCGCTGCAGGGCCAGGGGCAGGCCCAGTACCGCCTCGGCTCGATGTTCTTCCATGGCGAAGGGGTCAAGGCCAACAACGTGCAGGCCTACATCCTGCTCAAGATCGCCGCGGTCAACGGCGCCGAAGACGCCCTGGACATGGCCGACGAAGTCAGCGGGCAGATGCCCCGCGACGAGCTCGAGCACGCCACCCAGGTGCTCGGCCAGATCTTCCGCAAATACCTGCTGGAACTGCAGAACGCCGAAGGCCGCACGCCCTTCTCTCCCCTGCCCTGAACCGCCTCGAGCCCTGTGCGGTCCGCCGGCATCATCGTTTCGTCAACTTGCCCTGCCATGATCGACACGCGGATCGGAAGCGTCGTACCGACCCTTGATCGTTTCAGTGCTTTCGCCACTGCCACTCAAGGGTTATTCTTGAGTTCACATTCATTGCCGTCGAGCGGCTAAAAACGACCTTGAACGCACCCATACAACCCCATCGTTTCATCCTCGAGCCCTTCGAGGCCCATCGTTTCGCCAACCTGTGCGGCCAGTTCGACGAGCACCTGCGCCTGATCGAACAACGCCTGGCTATCGAAATCCGCAACCGCGGCAATCAGTTCGAACTGATCGGCGAACCCAAGACCACCTCCGCCGCCGAACAGTTGCTGCGCCGCCTCTATCGCGAGGCCAAGGCCACCGACCTGTCGCCGGAAACGGTCCATCTCTATCTGCAGGAATCGACGGTCGAGAACCTCGAGAACCCGGCCGTCAACGAAGTCAGCGTCTCGCTGCGCACGCGCAAGGGCAACATCCGCCCACGCGGCGTCAACCAGCAGCGCTACGTCAAGGAAATCCTGGCCAACGACATCAACTTCGGCGTCGGCCCGGCCGGTACCGGCAAGACTTACCTGGCCGTGGCCTGCGCGGTCGACGCACTGGAGCGTGAACAGGTGCGCCGCATCCTGCTGGTGCGCCCGGCGGTCGAGGCCGGCGAAAAGCTCGGCTTCCTGCCCGGCGACCTCGCCCAGAAGATCGACCCGTACCTGCGCCCGCTCTACGACGCGCTCTACGAGATGCTCGGCTTCGAGCACGTGGCCAAGCTCATCGAGCGCCAGGTGATCGAGATCGCACCGCTGGCCTACATGCGCGGCCGCACCCTGAACAACAGCTTCATCATCCTCGACGAGAGCCAGAACACCACCCTCGAGCAGATGAAGATGTTCCTCACCCGCATCGGCTTCGGCTCGACCGCGGTGATCACCGGCGACATCACCCAGGTCGACCTGCCGCGCGGCACCAAGTCAGGGCTGGCCCATGTGATCGAGGTGCTCAGGGACGTCCCAGGTATCAGCTTCACCCATTTCCAACCCAAGGATGTGGTGCGCCACCCGCTGGTGCAGCGCATCGTCGAAGCCTACGACCGTTTCGACGCCCGTCAGGCCAAGCCCGAGGCACCCGGCAAAGATGCTTGAACTCGACCTGCAACGGGCCACGGACGCCGCCGCCCCCGACGACAACGCCTTTCGCCGCTGGTGCGAGCTTGCCTTGCGCCAGCGCAGCGCCGACTCCGAGATGACCATCCGCCTGGTCGACGAAGCCGAAGGCCGCGAGCTGAACCACACCTACCGGCACAAGGACTACGCGACCAACGTGCTGTCCTTCCCCGCCGATGTGCCCGACGAGCTGCTCGACATCCCGTTGCTGGGCGACCTGGTGATCTGCGTGCCGGTGGTCGAGCGCGAGGCCGCCGAACAGGGCAAGGCCCTCGAGGCGCACTGGGCGCACCTGGTCATCCACGGCTGCCTGCACCTGCTCGGCTACGACCACATCGAGGACGATGAGGCCGAGGAGATGGAAGCGCTGGAACGAACATTGCTGGCGGAACTGGGTCATCCGGACCCGTACGCCGACGACGAAGCCGAATCAATCACACACTGACACTGCAAGGATCACGAGTAACCGCCATGAGCGAAGACCGATCGAGCAACGGGCAAAAGTCCTGGCTAGGTAAACTGACCCAGGCTTTTGCCCATGAGCCGAAAAACCGCCAGGAGCTCCTCGAGCTGCTGCGCGAAGCCCATCAGAACAAGCTGCTCGACAGCGAAGCGCTGACCATCGTCGAAGGCGCCATCCAGGTCGCCGACCTGCAGGTGCGCGACATCATGGTGCCGCGCTCGCAGATGATCAGCATCAAGGCCAGCCAGTCGCCACGCGAGTTCCTGCCGGCGGTGATCGACGCCGCGCACTCGCGCTACCCGGTGATCGGCGAAAGCCACGACGATGTGCTCGGCATCCTGCTCGCCAAGGACCTGCTGCCGCTGATCCTCAAGGAGAACGGCGACAGCTTCAACATCAAGGACCTGCTGCGCCCGGCCACCTTCGTGCCCGAGTCCAAGCGCCTGAACGTGCTGCTGCGCGAATTCCGCGCCAACCACAACCACATGGCCATCGTCATCGACGAGTACGGCGGCGTGGCGGGCCTGGTGACCATCGAGGACGTGCTCGAGCAGATCGTCGGCGATATCGAGGACGAGCACGATGTCGAGGAAGACAGCTACATCAAGCCGCTGCCCAGCGGTGACTTCCTGGTCAAGGCGCTGACGCCGATCGATAACTTCAACGAGTTCTTCGACAGCGAATTCTCCGATGACGAGTTCGACACGGTCGGCGGCCTGGTAATGAGCGCCTTCGGCCACCTGCCCAAGCGCAACGAGACCACCGAGATCGGTCACTATCGTTTCCGTATTCTCAATGCCGACAGCCGCCGGATACACTTGCTGCGCCTGACACCGATCAATCGTTAAGGAACGACATGCGCTGGATCACCCGCCCCGGCTGGCCCGGTAACCTGCTGGCCATGGCGGCCGGCGCCTCCACCCTCCTGGCCCTGGCGCCGTTCGACGTCTGGCCGTTGGCCATCCTGTCCATCGCCCTGTTCTACGCCGGCCTGCGCGAACTGACGCCGCGCCAGGCCCTGGGCCGTGGCTGGAGCTTCGGCTTCGGCCTCTACGGCGCCGGCACCTGGTGGATCTACGTCAGCATGAACACCTACGGCGGTGCCTCGCCGCTGCTGGCGATCGCCCTGCTGCTGGCGTTCTTCGCCTGCCTGGCATTCTTCTTCGCCTTGCCCGCCTGGCTCTGGGCGCGCTGGTTGCGTCGTGACGAAGCGCCACTGGCCGATGCCCTGTGTTTCGCCGCCCTGTGGTTGCTGCAGGAGGCCTTCCGAGGCTGGTTCCTCACCGGTTTCCCCTGGCTCTACGCCGGCTACAGCCAACTCGACGGCCCGCTCGCCGGCCTCGCCCCGCTGGGCGGCGTCTGGCTTGTGTCCTTCGTCCTGGCCTTGAGCGCCGCCTTGCTATGCAACCTGTACCGCCTGCGTGAGCGCCGTGCGTTCCTGGCCGCTGGTGCGGTGTTGCTGGTGGCGCCGTGGATCCTCGGCCTGACCCTCAAGGACCACGCCTGGACCAAGCCGGCGGGCGATCCACTGAAGGTCGCCGCCCTGCAGGGCAACGTCGAGCAGGACCTGAAATGGGACCCGGCGCACGTCAATGCGCAACTGGCGCTGTACCGCGACATGAGCTTCAGTTCGAAGCCCGTCGACCTGCTGGTCTGGCCGGAAACCGCCGTGCCGGTGCTCAAGGACCAGGCCCAGGGCTACATCGACATGATGGGCACCTTTGCCGCCGAACGGCATTCGGCGCTGATCACCGGGGTGCCGATACGGCAGATGGTTCACCACCAGCGCCGCTACTACAACGGCATCACCGTGGCCGGCGAAGGCGACGGCACCTACCTCAAGCAGAAGCTGGTGCCGTTTGGCGAGTACGTGCCGCTGCAGGACATGCTGCGCGGCCTGATCGAGTTCTTCAACTTGCCGATGTCGGACTTCGCCCGCGGCCCCGAGGACCAGCCACTGCTGCAGGCCAAGGGTTACCAGGTGGCACCGTACATCTGCTACGAAGTGGTCTATCCCGAGTTTGCCGCAAGCCTCGCCGCGCGCAGCGACCTGCTGCTGACCATCAGCAACGACACCTGGTTCGGCACCTCGATTGGCCCGCTGCAGCACCTGCAGATGGCCCAGATGCGCGCGCTCGAGGCCGGTCGCTGGATGATCCGCGCCACCAACAACGGCGTGACCGCGCTGATCGACCCGTTCGGCAGGATCACCGCGCAGATCCCGCAGTTCCAGAGGGCCGTGCTGTACGGCGAGGTGGTGCCGATGCAGCAGCTGACGCCTTACCTGCAATGGCGCTCGTGGCCGCTGGCAATTGTCTGCGTGCTGTTGCTGGGCTGGGCGCTGCTAGCCGGCCGGATCGCCAAGACCGTCTGAGCGACGACGCCTCCTGTAGGAGCGGCCTCGTGCCGCGAAAGGGCTGCGAAGCAGCCCCGGGGTCTTGGCGTACATGCACAGATCGCGGGGCCGCCTTGCGGCCCTTTCGCGGCACGAGGCCGCTCCTACAGAGGGCCGTGTGCGCTGGGCATCAGTAGAACAACCGATACCCCAGCAAACCCACCGCCTCGTTCAGCAACTGCCCGCTCTGCCACATGGCCCGGCTTTCCGGCAGCAATCCCGCGAACGGTCTTGCATGATCGCGCCCGAGGAAACCCACCGGCGCCGGCACCACCTCGAACCCGGCCCGTTCAAAGCTCCAGCGTGCACGCTGCATGTGCCAGGCCTGGGTCACCACCACCACCCGCCGGATGCCCAATGGCTGCAACACCTTCGCGCTGAACTCGGCGTTTTCCCAGGTGGTGTGGCTGGCTTCCTCCTTCCAAGTGACCTTCACAGCAAAATCGGCCTGCAGCCGATCAGCCATCAGCTGAGCCTCGCTGGGTGGCGTGCCATAGTGCAGGCCACCACTGGTCAGCACCGGCAACCCCGAGGCCTTGGCCAGGTGGGCGGCATAGCGCATGCGCTCCAGTGCCACGTAGGTCGGCTGGTCAGTACCGGCCCACGCCGGATCACCGCGCTCGCGCCCGGCGCCCAGAACCACAATGGCATCGGCCCTGGCCGCCAGGCCCGCCCATTCATCCGCCATCAACGCAGGTTCTGTTTCAAGGGCCCGGGCCACCTGCTCGACGGTCAACGGCAGACTCATCAGCCACAAACCACCCACGCCCAGGGCAAAGCAGGCCGCCGCCAGGCGTGGGCGGCGACGGCGCCACCACCAGGCGACCAGCAACAGCAGGAACAGGATGCCGGGCGGCATCAGCCATTGTTTGATGAAAAAGCGGATCGGCATCACACACCTCCATGGAAGGCGTGCAGCCTAAGAGGATCGGCACCGGGCCTCAAGGGCAACCGGCGCCGATCGATGCGTGCATTGCGAAAACCGGCGCGTAGTACCGCGCCTGCAACCCTGAACGGCTATCGGGACGGCAACGTCCTGGAGCTGGCTGGGGCGCCGGAGCGCTTGCGGTCCTTGAGCCAGACGATCCTGGCCGAGGACGGCTCCGGTTGCGGGTAGGCACCGGCACTGGCAAAACGGCCCTCCGGGAGGGATTCCAGGTAGGCCTTGATGACCTCGAACTCGGCATGGCTCAGGCCACGCAACTCCAGTTCGGCAGGCATCTCGTCGCGCAATCGCACCGAGGTCCGGGCCACTTCCAGTGCCAGGCCCAGGCGGTCGATCAGGCGTTCGTAAAGCTCCGGCTTGTTTGCGGTTAGTTGCGACTCTCCCATCCGTTCACCTCATTGAAGGTAAGAATATCTCCCCCCACAGATGAGCTTAGCGTCACTCGCAAAAGCGGCCGGGCGCTGCGACCAACGGCCCGCGCGACGGGCGATGCAATCAGGGTTTCCCACGACGCGCGGCGCTCATGTATGCTACGGCGTTCACTCTCATAAGATCCCGGAGTGCCGGACGCAGCGAGGTCGAGCTGCCTGGAACATGTCTCTTATTCCTCTCAATACAAAGTAGCCATGCACGAACAATACACGCCCCGTGATGTAGAAGCCGCCGCCCAGAATGCCTGGGACGAGCAACAATCGTTCGCTGTCACCGAACAGCCAGGCAAAGACACGTACTACTGCCTATCGATGTTCCCGTACCCGAGCGGCAAGCTACACATGGGCCATGTGCGCAACTACACCATCGGTGACGTTATCGCCCGCTACCAGCGCATGCTGGGCAAGAACGTCCTGCAACCGATGGGCTGGGACGCTTTCGGCATGCCGGCGGAAAACGCCGCGATGAAGAACAACGTCGCTCCGGCCAAGTGGACCTACGAGAACATCGACTACATGAAGACCCAGCTCAAGAGCCTGGGTCTGGCCATCGACTGGTCGCGTGAAGTCACCACCTGCAAGCCGGACTACTACCGCTGGGAGCAGTGGCTGTTCACCCGCCTGTTCGAGAAAGGCATCATCTACCGCAAGAACGGCACCGTGAACTGGGACCCGGCGGACCAGACCGTACTGGCCAACGAGCAGGTCATCGACGGCCGTGGCTGGCGTTCGGGCGCGCTGATCGAAAAGCGCGAAATCCCGATGTACTACTTCCGCATCACCGACTACGCCGACGAGCTGCTGGAAAGCCTCGACGAGCTGCCGGGCTGGCCTGAGCAGGTCAAGACCATGCAGCGCAACTGGATCGGCAAGTCCCGCGGCATGGAAGTACAGTTCCCGTACGACCAGGCCAGCATCGGCCACGAAGGCACCCTGAAGGTCTTCACCACCCGTCCCGACACGCTGATGGGCGCCACCTACGTCGCCGTCGCCGCCGAGCACCCGCTGGCCACCCAGGCGGCCCAGGGCAACCCGGCGCTGCAAGCGTTCATCGACGAGTGCAAGAGCGGCAGCGTTGCCGAGGCCGACATGGCCACCCAGGAGAAGAAGGGCATGGCCACTTCCCTGTGCGTCGAGCACCCGCTGACCGGCGAGAAGCTGCCGGTATGGGTCGCCAACTACGTGCTGATGCACTACGGCGATGGCGCCGTGATGGCCGTGCCGGCCCACGACGAGCGCGACTTCGAGTTCGCCCACAAGTACAACCTGCCGGTCAAGGCAGTGGTGCGCACCAGCGTCGGCGACGAAGTCGGCAGCGAGTGGCTGGCCGCCTACGGCGAGCACGGCCAGCTGATCAACTCCGGTGAATTCGACGGCCTGGACTTCCAGGGCGCCTTCGACGCCATAGAAGCCGCGCTGATCCGCAAGGACCTGGGCAAATCCCGCACCCAGTTCCGCCTGCGCGACTGGGGCATCAGCCGCCAGCGCTACTGGGGCTGCCCGATCCCGATCATCCACTGCCCGTCCTGCGGCGATGTGCCGGTGCCGGAAGACCAGCTGCCGGTCACCCTGCCAGAAAACGTGGTGCCGGACGGCGCCGGTTCGCCGCTGGCGCGGATGCCCGAGTTCTACGAGTGCACCTGCCCGAAATGCGGCAGCGCGGCCAAGCGCGAAACCGACACCATGGACACCTTCGTCGAGTCGTCCTGGTACTTCGCCCGCTATGCCTCGCCGAATTACGACAAGGGCCTGGTCGATCCGAAAGCCGCCAACCACTGGCTGCCGGTGGACCAGTACATCGGCGGCATCGAACACGCGATCCTGCACCTGCTGTACGCGCGCTTCTTCCACAAGCTGATGCGTGACGAAGGCCTGGTCACCTCCAACGAGCCGTTCAAGAACCTGCTGACCCAGGGCATGGTCGTCGCCGAAACGTACTACCGTGTCGCCAGCAACGGCGGCAAGGACTGGTTCAACCCGGCCGATGTCGAGATCGAGCGTGACGCCAAGGCCAAGATCATCGGCGCGCGCCTGAAGACCGACGGCCTGCCGGTGGAAATCGGTGGCACCGAGAAGATGTCGAAATCGAAGAACAACGGTGTCGACCCGCAGTCGATGATCGAAGCCTACGGCGCCGACACCTGCCGCCTGTTCATGATGTTCGCCTCGCCACCCGACATGAGCCTGGAGTGGTCCGACTCCGGCGTCGAGGGTGCCAGCCGCTTCCTGCGCCGTGTCTGGCGCCTGGCCCAGGCCCATGTGGCCCAGGGCCTGCCGGGCCAGCTGGACATCGCCGCCCTGAGCGACGAGCAGAAGGTCATCCGCCGCGCCATCCATGCCGCCATCAAGCAGGCCAGCACCGACGTGGGCCAGTACCACAAGTTCAACACCGCCATCGCCCAGGTGATGACCGTGATGAACGTGCTGGAAAAGGCGCCACAGGCCAGCGCCCAGGACCGCGCCCTGCTGCAGGAAGGCCTCGAGGCCGTCACCCTGCTGCTGGCGCCGATCACCCCGCACATCTCCCACGAGCTGTGGAAGGCGCTGGGCCACGACCAGGCGGCAATCGACGCGGCCTGGCCGACGGTCGACGAAAGCGCCCTGGTGCAGGACACCGTGACACTGGTGGTGCAGGTCAACGGCAAGCTGCGTGGCCAGGTCGAGATGCCGGCCGCCGCCAGCCGCGAGGAAATCGAAGCCGCCGCCCGCAACAACGAGAACGTCCTGCGCTTCACCGACGGCCTGACCATCCGCAAGGTCATCGTCGTACCGGGCAAACTGGTCAACATCGTCGCCAACTGATGGCAACGCCCGCCTGCACACCCTGCAGGCGGGCGTAATCGGTCCACGAGGGAGCAACACACATGATCAAACGCAATCTGCTGGTAATGGGCCTGGCTGTC
The DNA here is from genome assembly GCF_028369275.1 of Mitsuaria sp. RG. NCBI lineage: Bacteria > Pseudomonadati > Pseudomonadota > Betaproteobacteria > Burkholderiales > Sphaerotilaceae > Roseateles > Mitsuaria sp. RG. Next base: position 1,661 of record NZ_JAQMYQ010000082.1, on the reverse strand, counting down.
CTGCTCAGCGCCTGCGGTTTCCAGCTGCGCGGCACCGGCACCACCGAGCTGACCATCAAGGAGCTGGACCTCAGCGCACGCAACGCCTATGGCGAAACGGTCACCCAACTGCGCCGCACACTGCAGAACAGTGGCGTGAAGGTCTATACCGGCGCACCCTATAAGCTCGTGCTCACCAACGAGCAGGAATCCCAGCGTGCCGCCACCTACAGTGGTGGCAACCGCTCGGCGGAGTACGAGCTGACCGTCGTGCTGAACTACGCGGTCGAAGGCCAGAACGACACGATCCTGCTGGAAGACAAACTGCAGGTGCAGAAGTATTACGTGTACAACGGCAACAACATTACTGGTTCCGGCCAGGAAGCCGTCCAGGTACGCCAGGAAATCCGTCGTGACCTGGTACAAGGCATGATGGTCCGCCTCCAGCAATTGACCCCGGCACACCTCGACGACCTGCAGCGCAAGGCCAACGAGCGTGCCGAAGCCGAAGCCCGGGCCATGCAGGAAGCCCAGCGCATCCAGGACGAGACGCCCCAGCAGTCGCCGCTGGAAGTCCCGGCTCCCTGAGCCTGATCGGGGCACCTCAGGTGCCCCGCCTCTCCCCATGAAGCTCGCTCCCGCCCAACTCAACAAGCACCTGCAAGGCCAGCTGGCGCCCGTCTACATCGTCAGCGGCGACGATCCGCTGCTGTGCCAGGAGGCCGCCGACGCCATCCGTAGCGCTGCTCGGCAGCAGGGTTACGACGAACGCCAGGTATTCAGCGCCGACGCCAACTTCGACTGGGGCAACCTGCTCCTGGCCGGCGCCAGCCTGTCGCTGTTCGCCCAGCGCCGCCTGCTGGAACTGCGCCTGCCCTCGGGCAAACCCGGCGACAAGGGTGCCGCCGCGCTGATGGAATACTGCGCCAACCCGGCCGAGGACACGCTGCTGCTGATCAGCCTGCCCAAGCTCGATGGCAGTGCGCAGAAGACCAAGTGGGGCAAGGCCCTGATCGAAGGCGCGCACTGCCAGTTCATCCAGATCTGGCCGGTGGACGCCCAGCAGTTGCCACAGTGGATCAACCAGCGCCTGTCCCAGGCCGGTCTTTCGGCCCAGCGAGACGCCGTCGACCTGATCGCCGCCCGGGTCGAGGGCAACCTGCTGGCCGCCGCCCAGGAGATCGAGAAGCTCAAGCTGCTGGCCGAGGGTAACCAGATCACCGTGGAGACCGTCCAGGCCGCCGTCGCTGACAGCGCCCGCTTCGATGTCTTCGGCCTGGTGGATGCCATTCTCAACGGCGAGGCGGCCCACGCCTTGCGCATGCTCGAAGGGTTGCGCGGCGAAGGTGTCGAGCCTCCGGTGATTCTCTGGGCCCTGGCCCGCGAGCTGCGCCTGCTGGCAGGGCTTGCACAGCAGTTCAGCCAGGGTGTGCCACTGGACAAGGCGTTCAGCCAGGCACGCCCCCCGGTGTGGGACAAACGCCGCCCGCTGGTGAGCAAGGCCTTGCAGCGCCTGTCAGCTCAGCGCTGGGCCATGTTGCTGCAGGATGCCCAGCGTATTGATGCGCAGATCAAGGGGCAGGCAGAGGGCTCGCCCTGGACCAGCCTGGCGCGGTTGTCGCTGCTGATGGCCGGACAGCGATTGGCACTGCCTGCCGAGTAAAACCCATCGCGGGTCAAGG
>NZ_JAQMYQ010000081.1:0-10972 GCF_028369275.1 Mitsuaria sp. RG | reverse complement strand
ATTCCAAAGCCCCTGATCGCGATGCGGTCGGGGGCTTTGTCTTTTCAGGGTATCAATGCACGAGCTCCCTGGGCCGTCGTGAAGGGAACGGCATTCCCAGGCACAGCACGGCCCCCTGTAGGAGCGGCTTCAGCCGCGATCACCCGCGAAGCGGGTGCCAGACACCGAGTTGCTTGCATCGCGGCTAAAGCCGCTCCTACAGAGATCTCTTTTCGCCGTGCAACAGCACAGCCCGAAGGGCTATCCCTTACTCCCTTATCTCCAAGACAAAAAAGGCCGCTCCCGGTTGGGAGCGGCCTTTTTGCTACCGGGGCATACGCCCCTGCCAGTGCTATCAGCTCAGCAGATTACGCACATTGCCCATCGCCTCATCGGCAAAGCCCTGCAGGAACGCCTGGAAGCCCGGCAGGGTATCTGGACCACCTTCCCAGGGCTCGGCCTGGATGGTCCAGGTCGCACGGCTGCGGCTGGCGTCGATCGTCTGCACCTCCATGGCAGCCCACAGGTTGCCGATATTCAGGCTGGTGTAGATCAGGCTCCAGGTCATGTGCATGGCCTGCTCGTCACGGCTGTTCAACTGCTCGATCACCACGTTGCCATCCTTGAACAGTTTCTTGCGCACCGAGCGCACGCCACTGCCGGTCATTTCGATATGCGCCAGCGCGGGGATGAACACCGGGAAGCCGGCGAAGTTGCCGACGATATTCCACACGCTGGCGGCCGGGGCGGCGATCTCGACGCTGGAAACCACCAGGCAGCCTTGCGGGTTGCGGATCAGGGTGTCGGGTTTGAGTGCTTGCATGGGATGTTGCTCCTGTTGTGGATAAAGGGGGTCAGATAAAGCCGATGTCGGCCAGGTAGCGGCAGCCGCGGCTAAGCAGCGCCGGGTCCTTGCTCGGGTAACGGGCGCCCATGCGCTGCACGCCGGCACGGGCGTTGTCGTGGGCGATGCCGGAGATATCGCCGATGTCTTCTTCGAAGCCGTCCAGGTAGAAGCCCAGGACGTCGTACAGCGCGTTTTGGCGGTCGACCCGGGCCAACTGGCGCTGCCACTGCTCGACGCTGACCAACTCGAAGGCATGGCCCTGCGCATGGAACGACGCCAGGTAGTCACGCCAGCGCAGTGGCTCGGGGTTGTGCAGGTTGAACACGCATTGGCCAGCCTGGTGGCGGCTGCTGTGGAAGGCGATGAAACGGGACAGGAAGTCCACCGGCATGAGGTCGAAGTCGATCTCCAGCCCCGGTACCTGGCCCAGTTGCAGCGAACCCTTGAGCATCAGCATCAGCCGGTTGCGCTGGGGCTGGCAGGCGCCCGTGCGGCTGTCGAAGGTGATGTTGCCGGGACGGAACAGGTTGACCCACACGCCCTGCTCGCGGGCACGGCTGAGGATGCGCTCGCCGACCCATTTGCTCAGGTTGTAGCCATTGCGGATGTAGATCGGCGGGGTACTGGCCGGGTCGCTCTCCAGCACGCGACCGTCGCCGTCCACCGCGCTGCACGCGGACAGGGTCGAGACGAAGTTGAAGATCTTCTTGCGTCGGCCTTCGCACAGCCGCAGGCACTCGAACAACGGCTCGATGTTGTCGGCGGCCAGCACCTCGTAGTCGAGCACATGGTTGACCTGCGCGGCGTTGTGCAGCAGGGCGCCATAGTGGTTGTCCAGGTCGTCGTAGTCGGCCTGGGACAAGCCCAGCAGCGGCTTGCGCAGGTCTGCCTCGAGTACCCGCACGCGGCCCAGGTCCAGGTCGATATGGTTGTCCTGCAGGGCCTGGGCGAAGCGTTCCTCGGCGGACTGCCCACCGGCGCGACGTACCAGGCAGGCGACTTCGGTGGCGCCCCATTCCAGCAAGGCTTCGACCAGGTGTACGCCAAGGAAGCTGTTGGCCCCGGTGACGATGACCTTGTGCACATCGCCCAGACGCTCCATCGGCAGTACCTGCAGGCCGAGATCGCGGTTGGCGTCCTGCTCCAGGCGCGCCAGGGAGGTCGGCAGCGCATCATCGTTGCCGTCGAGCAGCGCGCCCAGGCGCCGCAGGGTCGGCTGCTCGATGAAACGGTTGATGGTCACACCCTGGCCGAAGTGTTCCCGGATCTCCAGCAACAGGCGCGACAAGAGGATCGAGTGCCCGCCCAGGTTGAAGAAGCTGTCGTCCAGTGAGATGTCGGCTGGCGGCAGTTCCAGCAACTCGCTCCACAGATGCAACAGGCGCTTTTCGGTGTTGGTCTCTGGTGCGATGTGCGCGTTCGCCGACAGGGCCAGTGGCTGTGCCGACAGCGCCCGGCGGTCCACCTTGCCGTTGGCGGTATAGGGCATGTGCTCCAGCACCTGGTAGAACAACGGGCGCATGTAGTCGGGCAGGTGCCGCTCGGCATGTTCGCGCAGCAAGGCTTGCGCATCGGTCCGCTGTGGGTGGGCGAGGAAAGCCAGGATCCGGCGCTGCGCGTCGATCACCACCGCCACCTGGGCGAACAGGTGGCTGTCGCGCAAGCAGTGCTCGATCTCCTCGGGCTCGACCCGAAAACCTCGGATCTTCACTTGGTTGTCACGCCGTCCGCACAGCTCGATGCCCTGGGCGGTCCACTTGCCGATGTCTCCGGTGCGATAGGCACGCAGCGTGCGGCCGGCGGGCAGGTCCAACTCGACGAAGCGTTCGGCGGTCAGTGCCGGCTTGTTCAGATAGCCCAGGCCGACACCGGGCCCGGCGATGTACAGCTCGCCCGGGGTCTGCTCCGTTACCGGTTGCAGCGCCGGGTCGAGTATCAGCACCTGGGTGTTGGCGATCGGCAGGCCCAGGTTGCGGTTGCTGTCACCACTGGCGAACACCCGGGTGGTGGCCAGCACTGTGGTTTCCGTCGGCCCGTAGATGTTGTGCATCCGGCACTGACCGGCCAGGCGGGCGATGACCTCCGGCTCGCAGACGTCGCCGCCAGTGACCAGGTGGCGCAGGCCGAGGTGGACATTGCGCGGCAGGATGCTCAGCAGGGCCGGTGGCAGGAACGCGTGGCTGACTTCCTGGCTGTGGATAAGTTGTACCAGCTGCTGCGGATCGCGGCGCTGATCCTCACTGGGCAGCACCAGTTCCGCACCGCAGGCGAAGGTCGGCAGGATATCCAGCAGTGAGGCATCGAAGCCGATGGTGGAGAACTGCAGCACTCGGCTGTGCTCGTCCAGGGCCACATGCTCACGGTACCAGGCCATGAAGTGCGTAAGGTTGCGCTGGCTGAGCAGCACGCCCTTGGGCTGGCCGGTAGTGCCGGAGGTGTAGATCGCCACGCAGGCCTGCTCGGCGCCGGCCTGGCGCAGCGCCAGGCCGGGCAACGGCATGGCCGGTGTCGCCGCGATGCCGCGAATATCCACATGAGAGATATCCACAGGCGCCTGCCCGTCATGCAGCACGACGCAGGCACCGGCATCCTCGAGGATCGACTGGCGTCGTTCGGCCGGCGTTGCCGGGTCCAGCGGCAGGTAGATGGCGGCGCAGCCCAGCACCGCCAGCAGGCTGGCATAGAGGTCGGGCGACTTGCCCATGCACACGGCGACCACGGGTGGCTGTTCACCTGGCTCGGGCAGCAACGGCGCCAGGGCCTGCTGGATGGCGACGGTGCGGGCATGCAGCTGGCGATAGCTGGAGCGCTGGCCGGCATGGTTCAGCGCAGGGCATTCGGCATGCAGGCGCAAGCTGTGCTCCAGCGTATCGATCAGGCCGGTTTCGGCCTTCTCCAGCAAGTCAGCGCGCAGTGTGCGGTTGAATGGGTGGCGGTAGGCCAGAGCCTCCAGCCAGTCCAGGCCGTGCTCGCGCTCCTGGTCGCCGGGGCTTGCCGCGGGTGCTTCCTGCAGATGCGCCGGATTGCGCGCAAAGCGGGTGACCTGCAGGGCCAGTTGATCACACAGGGCCTGCAGGGCGTCTTCGCGCAACTGCTGGCCGTTGCCGGCACTCGGCGCGGGGATCGCAGTTCGCTGGATCAGCCGCTGGGCGCTGGCACTGCCGCACCAGCACAGGGCTTCCAGTTGCGGCAGGGGCTCGGCGAAGCTGGCGCCCAGGCGCAGCCTGAGCAGTGGCGTGTTGCCCAGGGCATGCCAGTCGCAGCTGCCCAGGGCCAGGCTGCCATCTTCCACCACCAGGTCCGGCCGGGTCGACAGCTGCTGGCGCAAGGGTTGCGCGCTGTCGGCGGTGGCCGAGCCATGGCCGTGCTCGTCGAGCAGCCGGGTGAATGCCTCCAGGGTGGGGCTGGTGCCCACCAGGAGTATGTCGAGGCGTCTCATGTCCAGGTCCTCAGGGCAGGTAATCGCGCAGGGCGTCTTGTACGCAAGGCGACTCGAGCATCGAGCTGCTGCGGAAGAAACGCAGGATGTTGCCCAGCAGCGGATGCTGGTGATTGATCGGGTAGGCCAGGCCTTGCGCTTCTTCGCGCAGGGCCTGGCGCACCGTTTCATTCACTGGCAAGGCGGCGATCAGGGCACAGTCGAACGCCTGCTGGATGTCGCTGGTCAGGTACTGACGCAGGAACAACGGCAGCACCTTGGCGATTGCCTGGCGATCCGCCTCCGGCGCGGTGTGCCAGTAGATGCGCGTCAGCCGCGCCCAGAAGCTTGAATGACGGCCTTCGTCCAGCAGGTGATCGGCCATCAGTCCCTTCACCGAGGGCTTGACCGAGTCGTCCTTGGCAAAGGCCGCGACATCGTCGGTCAGGGTGTTCTCGGCGATGCCCACGCAGATCAGCTCCAGCGCATCGCGCAGTGCCTCGGGCACTTGTTCCAGCACGGCCGGAATGGCGCGGCTGAGTTCGATCTCCTGGGGCAGGGCGATTGGATCGATGCCGGTCAAGGCGATGGTCTGCTGCAGGAAGTCCATCGCCACCAGGGCGTGATAGTCCTCGTCCACCACCACGGTCATCGCGTCGTAGCGGCAGGCGAACGGGAAGCGCACGGCAAAGCGGTCCTTGGCGATGCGCCGGGCGGTGCGGTCGACGATTTCGGTCTCGAAGATCACCACATCGTTGATGAACTTGTAGAGACTTTGCACCAGCACGAAATCACGCAGCTGCGGACATTCGCGCTGGAACGTCGCGCCGAGCACCAGGGGTTGGCGGCTCAGGGGGTAGATCAGTCGCTGGTCATCCTCCACCAGGCGCCGGGGCCGGGTGCGGATGGTCGCCCGAGCCTCCCAGGCCTCGGCAAAGGAGCGGTACTCGAGGGCATTCATGGGGTGACCTCGGCGACAGGTGTCTGCAGCGAGGCACGCAGGCGGTCCCACAGCGCCATGCGGCTGTCCACGGCGGCGATGGCGGCCACGTAGACGTCTTCCTGGCGCAGCGGGTCGTGGTCGACCAGGCGGGCCAGCAATTGTTCGGCGGCAGGCCCGTGGTCTTCGGAGTCCACCTCGATGTGGCGTTGCAGGTAGTAACGGAAGGTCGGAGCCTGCTCGGTGCCGATGCCCCACTCGTCGAGGATCTGCTGGAACATCGCCGGGATCACGCTTTCTCGGCCATGCAGGAAGGCGGCCGCAACCCGGTGGGCCGGCGCGTCGATAGCCACCTCGAGGGTGTCGCGGACGAATCGCTGGGCGGCTTCACTGGCACCGCAGCGCTGCAGGGCGTCAATGGCCGTGATGCCTTGCTGTTGCAGGCTGATGAAGCGATCGATGGCCTGGGTGCTGGCGCCGACCTCGCGCATGGCATCCAGGTACAGTTCGAAGTGGCTGTAGTGACCGTGGTCGAGGCGGTCATCCGATTCTTCGCCCAGCACGATCTCGTTGATCAGGCGTGCTGCGGCCGGGTCCGCAGGTGGCAGCCATGGCAGGCTGACGCAGGTCAGCTCCTGCTGCAGGCGCTTGGTCAGCGACATGAAGTCCCAGACTGCAAAAACATGGGTTTCCATAAATCGACGCAGTGTCTGCAGCGAGTCGATCTCGGAAAAGAGCGGGTGCAGGGAAAGTTCATGTTTCTTGTCGGAAAGTGTGCGCTTCAATGTGCTCATGATGAGGTCCGTTATGGATGGAATTCAGGGATCAAGTTGCTCTGCGCATTGTTCGCTATATAAATTCCAGGCGAAGAGATACCTCGAATGAAATTTCGACATCGAACAACGGATAGAGGCCGGCAGGGCTTGTCTGGCAAGGCGTCCACGGTGATACCTGGCCGCCCTTGGCTGGCGCTATAAAAGTTAGAACAACTTCAAAGTTCGCCGCAATTGTTTTTTTGATTATTTTATGCTCGGACTTTTCTTGAAATATAAGTGCCCGAATAAAACTTTGGGTAAGTTTTATTTTGGCAATATGTGCTCCTTCCGATAAATAACGATCAGAAAAATAGACACAGAGTGAATGCCTCACTCGGAGCACTGGTGAACGGAGATGGGAGAGTGACTATTGGAGGGCGGCTGATCGCGTGCGGTCCTTGCCCCGGTGCCAGGTTCCTTCTACTGGTGAATGAGGAGGCAGGCGGCCAGGTCCACGTCTGATGATCAGCGGCCGCTGCGGGGAGTAGAGTGTGCCCAAAATGCTGGCACTGCCATGGCCAGCAGCAGACCGGGCAGAGTAAATGCCCTCTTGGTCAGCGTATGGAAGGCAGGGGGAAGGTCAGTAACTGAGCAGCCCGAGGTGGCTGTTGAAGATGCGCACCAGGCGCTGGTTGAGCAGCGAAGCATCGACCGATGGCAGCGGCAACTCGATCAGCTCCAGCTCTCGGCGCACCAGACTGTGCCAGCCGAGCATCGCGGCCAGGGAGCCGGGCGGGTACAGCACGGTCATCGGCACCTGCAATGGAAGGTTGCTGGTACTGAACTGCGGGCTGTCACAGCTTGAAACAAACAAGTGACGGGTCTGCCCCGGACTCGTCTCCTGCACCTGTTGGATCAGGGCCAGGGCGATGTGCGCGCCCAGTCCCTGGGCGAACATCGCGTGGGGTTGTGCAAGGTAGGGTTGGAGCTGTTCGCGCAGGGCCTGGGTCAGGCGCCCGGCCACGGGCAACGCGGTGGACTGTTCCAGGTCGGCAATGCTTGGGACATCGACCGCGACCAGTTCGATGGGGTCGCTGAGGGTCCTTGCCCAGGTACGGTACTGGGCAAGTTGCTGCCGGGTGCTGGCCAGGCAGATCAGGCGGATCCTGGACGGCTGGTCGGGCGTGGTTTCCTGTCGCGTCTGCACGTGCACTGCCGTTCCTTGTGGCGGATCGTGTCTGCGCAGCGACGCGGTCGCTGAGGTCGGCTGCGCGGTTGAGCAGGATCAGTTGCCCGATTGCCTGTCGAGGTAGCTCCTGATGGTGCGCGCGGCATGGTTCAGGTGCTCTTCCAGAAGCTCGATGGCTCTGTCCACCAGTTTGTCGCTGGCGGCGTCGACCAGGGCGATGTGGTCGTCCTGGGTGAGCTTGCCCAGCCCCATCGAGGACAGGTGGAAGCGCAGGAAGCGTTCCTCCTCGTTGAGCTCGATCTCGATCATGCGCAGCAGTTTCTGGTTCTGCGCCTTGCTGTAGAGGGCCATGTGGAACAGACGGTTGAGCCGGCCGATCTCGGCGTGGCGGGTCTCATTTTCCAGCTGGCGGATGTATGCCCTGGCCTGGGTGATGTCGTCGGCATCGAGCAAGGGGATCGACTGACGCAACGCCTCGGTCTCGAGCAGCACGCGCAGGGCGTAGGTGTCGACGGCATCCTCGCCGATCAGTGGTGCCACAACCGCACCTTTGTGCATCACCACCTGCAGCAGCGACTGGGCCTCGAGCTGGCGCAGCGCTTCGCGCACGGGCATGCGGCTGACGCCGAACAGGGTCGCCAGCTCTTGCTGGCGCACGGCGGTGCCCGGTGGCAGGCGGCCGTCGAGGATGGCACTGCGCAGGCGCTCTTCTATGACACTGCGGGCCAGGTGCGGCGGTACCTGCTCGCTGCCCAGCACGGTGCTCAGGAGTTTGGGTTTCTCAGCCACGCGGGGTTCGCCTCGGCAACATGAAAATTGGATCCAATAACCCTAGTGAGGGAAGGGGGCGCTTGTCAAACGGATTGATCAAGCGGGTGCGCCATGGCGCACTCACGAAACGCGGCTATCGTGAAGCAAGTTGTCGGCATTGGGAAGATGGCCAAGGTCGCCAGCCCTTGTACGAAGCGGGTTTGCCGACAGTTGGCAGCACAGGCACCCGGTGCCATTGTCTTTTGCCGCGCCAGCCCGCACCATCGCTGCTTTCGACTGATCTGAACGGGTGTCCGCAGTGGCGATACCTTGGCCTCTCAATGCGACCGCACGCCGGCTCGGCCTTGCCGTGCTGCTCGGCTGCCTGTGGCTGGGCGCTACCCAGGCGGATTGGGACTTCTCGCAGATCAGCCGCCGTGCGCAGGCCCTGTATGGTCCGCTGGGGCCGGGGCAGGGGCGTATAGATGCCTGGCAGAACCTGCTGGCGACACAGAAGCAGGGCAGCGAGCTGGAGCAGTTGCAGGTAGTCAACCTGTTCTTCAACAAGCAGTTGCGCTACGTCGAGGACATCGACCTGTGGCACGAGGTCGATTACTGGGCCACGCCGGTGCAGTCGCTGATCAAGGGCGCGGGCGACTGCGAGGACTATGCCATCGCCAAGTACTTCAGCCTGCGGCGCATGGGCGTCCCGGCGGAAAAGCTGCGCATCACCTACGTCAAGGCCTTGCGCCAGAACCGTGCGCACATGGTCCTGACCTATTATTCAAGCCCACAGGCCCAGCCGCTGGTGCTCGACAGCCTGATGGACGCGATCAAGCCGGCCAGCCAGCGTACCGACCTGCTGCCGGTGTATGCCTTCAACGGTGAAGGCCTGTGGCTGACCGGCGCTGGCGGCAACAAGAAGGTCGGTGACACCAAGCGCCTGTCGCGGTGGCAGGACTTGCTGAAGAAAATGCAGGCCGAAGGGTTCCCGGCCGAACCGGTTTACTGAAGGAGCACAGATGTCACTGTTCAAACAATTGCTGCTAGCCATTTGCCTGTTCCTGGTGGTCGCCTTCAGTGGCAGCTTCATGGTCAGCCTGGAGAGCTCGCGCAGCCAGTATGTCAACCAGCTGCGCTCCCATGCCCAGGATGCGGCGACCGCGCTGGCGCTGTCGCTGACGCCGAACATCGATGACCCGGCGATGGTCGAGCTGATGGTCAGCTCGATTTTCGACAGTGGCTACTATTCGAGCATCAAGGTCATCGACCTGGATTCCAATGCCGTGCTGGTCGAGCGCCATGCCGAGCCCGATGCGGGAAGCGTGCCGGGCTGGTTCATCCAGCTGATCGGCCTGGACCCGGCCGGTGGCGACGCCATTGTCAGCCGTGGCTGGCAGCAGGCGGCGCGGGTCGAGGTGATCAGCCATCCGATGTTCGCCCTGGCCAAGCTCTGGCAGAGCGCCCTGGGCAGCCTGGGCTGGCTGCTGCTGTGCGGCGCGGCGAGTGCGGTGCTCGGGGCGCTGCTGCTGCGTCGCCAACTGCGGCCGCTTGACTATATGGTGGCGCAGTCCCACGCCATTGCTCGCCGTGAGTTCCTCAGCCTGCCGGAGTTGCCGCGCACACCCGAGCTGCGCCGGGTGGTGCAGGCGATGAACCAGATGGTCGAGAAGCTCAAGGCGCTGTTCACCGAACAGGCCGAGCGCAGCGAGAAGCTGCGTGCCGAGTCGTACCAGGACAGCCTCACCGGGCTGGCCAACCGTCGATACTTCGAAATGCAGCTCAACGCCCGGGTCAGCAATCTGGAGGAGGCCCGTGCCGGCTACCTGCTGTTGCTGCGGGTCCAGGACCTGGCGGGCCTGAACGCGCGCCTGGGGGGCCAGCGCACCGATCAGTTGCTGCAGGCGGTGGGCGAGCAGTTGCGCCGCACCTGCGCGAACTTCCCGGAGACCAACGACCTGATCACCCGCAGTCGTGGCGGCGAGTTCGCGGTGCTGGCGCCGGGCATGGTGTATGAGGAGGCGATCCAGTTGGCTCAAGCCCTGGAGACCACCTTGCAGAGTCTGCACGAGACCGGCGCCAGCGATGTCGACCCGGTGGCCTGCATTGGCCTGGCGCCTTACAGCCCCGGGGATGCCCCGCAAGCGCTGCTCAAGCTTGCCGACGAGGCCCTGGCCCGCGCCGAGAGCCAGCCCGCGCCGGGCTGGGTGTGCCTGGAACAGGGCGCAGCGGGCCAGGCCGCCGACAGCCACCACGCCTGGCACACGCGCCTGGACCAGGCACTGGACAAAGGGCAGTTCGAGCTGTTCTTCCAGCCCGTCGTGGATGCCAGGGCGCCGGAGCGGGTGCTGCACTACAAGGTCATCTCGCGCCTGCACGACGAGCAGGGTGAAGCCCTGGCGGCCGGCCGCTTCCTGCCGTGGCTGGAGCGCTTCGGCTGGATGGCGCGGCTGGACCTGCTGGTGCTGGAGAAAGTGCTCAGGCACTTGCAGGGACATGGCGAGGCGCTCGCGCTGAACCTGTCGGCCGCGACCCTGGCCGATCCCAAGGCGCTGCAGCGAGTCTACGAGCTGCTGGGGCAGCATGGCGCGCTGGGGCGGCGGCTGACCTTCGAGATCGGCGAAGAGCAGTTGCCCGAGCAATCGGTGCTGGAGCAACTGACCCGACGCCTGCGCGCCCTGGGCTTCAGCCTGGCGCTGCAACGCTTCGGCGGGCGCTTCAGCATGATCGGCAACCTCGCCCACCTGGGCCTGGCCTACCTGAAGATCGACGGTGGCTATATCCGCAGCATCGACCAGGAGCGGCACAAGCGCCTGTTCATCGAGGCCATCCAGCGCGCGGCGCACAGCATCGACCTGCCGTTGATCGCCGAGCGGGTAGAGACCGAAGGGGAGCTGAAGGTACTACGGGAGATGGGCGTGCAGGGAATTCAAGGGCAACTGGTAGGTGGGCCGGCACCCTGGCGTTAAGTTAAAGCCTGTGGGAACGGATAAACCCGCTCTCATGGAACAAAACACAATTCTTTGATTTGACTGAGGCAGCGTGGGGGGGGGGGGGGGGGGGGGGGGGGGGGGGGGGGGGGGCGGGGGGGGGG
>NZ_JAQMYQ010000080.1:0-12426 GCF_028369275.1 Mitsuaria sp. RG | reverse complement strand
GGGCGCGGTCCTCTGTAGGAGCGGCCTTGTGCCGCGAAAGGGTCGCAAAGCGACCCCGGCAATAAATGCAAAATCCTTGAAGGGATGACCGTTACAACCATCCCTCAACTCGACTGGGCAAGATGCCCATCCGCCAGTTCCTCCACCGTCTCCGGCTCATCCGGCAGTGCAGTGATCACGCTGAAGTCACTGACCTCCACCTCGCCACCGCCATACCCCAGCAGGTGGAAGGAAAACGCCTTGCGGACGGTAGGGTTGTCGAAGTCGAACTCCATTTCCAGCGGTTCGTCGGCCGTCACCCGCATCTCTTCAGGCAGCCCGAGCTGCACGTCCTGCTCCAGTTCCTTGGCCTTGAGGCGGATGTACGCCGCATGCCGGGGATCCAGCGCCCGTACCTTCAAGCGTACGCGGGTGCGGGAGCCCTCAGGCATTTCCAGGTACTGCGCGCCGATCAGGTTGTCCGCCCAGTCATCTTTGATGCGCTCGGCCAGGGCGATGGGCGAGGGCCCACCGAACTGGTAGCGCAGGTTGAGCGGGGTCTGCAGCAGCGACTGGTCGAGGCTGGCGGCCAGCAGGTTGAGTTGTGGGCCTAGGCTGTCGTCGCCACGGCCGAGGAATTTGGCCTGGTCGGCAATGAATCCACTGCTGGCATAGCGTCGGCAGCGTTGCTGGAAGTCGCATTCGTTGAGGGTGCCCTGGCCGTCATGGTAGCGCAGCATGCCATTGGTGAAGGAGATCATCTCGCGGCCGCTGTCGTAATCGCGGTACAGCGAACGTCCGCCCAGGGCTGCCGGGATCGGCAGGGCGAAGTAGTCAAGCAGGGAGGTGCTCAGGTCGATATGGCCGTAGGTGCCCTGCTTGAGCCTGGGCAATTGGGCCTGTTCCGGCGCCAACGTAAGGTTGAAGCCCCAGGCCGAGGCCAGGCGCACGCCATCGATGCCGTGGGATTCGTCCGAGGTGACGATCACCAGGGTATCTTCCAGCACGCCTTGTTTCTCGAGGCTGTCGAGGAAGCCGCCCAAGGCATCGTCGAGGTAGGCCACCGCGGCCTGCTTTGGCGTATCGAAGCGTTGCAGGTAGGCGTCAGGCGCCGAATAGGGCTGGTGGGTGCCAACCGTGAGCAGGGTGAGCATCCACGGCTGAGGTTGCTTGCGCAGCTCACCGACGTAGTCGAGCGCGCCTTCGAAGAAGGCGCGGTCGTCCTTGCCCCAGGGGAACTCCAGGTAGTTGTCGTTGGCGAACCACTCCAGGCCATGCACCGAGTCGAAACCGATGTGCGGCATGATCCGGTCCTTGGCCATGAAGCGCAGGCCGGCGCCCTGCAGATAATGGGTGGCGAAACCGGCCTCGCGCAACTGGGCCGGCAGGCAGGCCTGGTTGCGTTGCTGCTGGGTCAGCAGCTCGACGCCCTTGGGCGTGCCGTTGGCCAGCTTGTCGTAGTCGCCGCAGAGCATCGCGTAGAGACCGCGAATGGTCTGGTGGGTGTGCAGCACATAGTCGGGGGTGTTCATGCCGCGCTCGGCCCACTGGCTGAGCCGCGGCATCAGGTCCTGCTCGAAGCGACTGCCCAGTGCCTCGCGGTTGGGGCGCAGGTAGGCGCCGGGGATGCCCTCGACGGTGATGATCAGCAGGTTGCGCGCCTTGCCTGGCGCATCCAGCAGTTTGACGCCATTGAGGTCGGACTGGGTCAGGCCGGCGCTGGACAGCGCCGTAACCGTTGGCGCCTGGCCCATGCCACTCAGGGCCTGGTGCTGGAGTTTGCCCACCGCCGCCGACAGCGCCTGGTGGGTGAGACCGTACTGGCGCCATTGGTCGGCATCGGAGGGGGCCAGCTGCTGGCCGCCCCAGTGCAGGCCGAACAGCACCACGGGCACGGCCCAGAGGCGTCGTGGCAATGGCGCGCCGACAGGTGAGCGCCATACGCTCGCCAGCCAGCCGCCAAGGCCGGCGGCCAACAGGGCGGGCAGCCAGGGATGGGCCAGGGCGCCGGCGGTGGAGTTCTCCATGAACTGCGGGTCGACCAGATAGGCCAGGTCGTCGACCGTGGGCAGCCGGCCGACGGCACTGACCAGCTCGGCGGAGGCCACCCACAGGCCGCCCCAGGCCAGCAGCAGCGGCAGGGCCAGCCACCAGGCGCGACGCTGCCCGAGCAGCAACAGCAGGCTGCCGATGGCCAGGTCGGACAGGTAGCCGAAGGGGTTGGACCAGCCCAGCAGGGCACGCGCGGTCAGCGGAATCACCAGCACCAGGATTGCCAGCGTGGCAAGGCGGGCGCGAGGGTGACCGAGCAGGTTGTTCACGAAACTTTCCTTAATGCCATTAAATCGTCACAAAACTGTGCGCGATGATAACAGGCCGATGCCGGGAAAGTCGGTCGCTACAAAACCGGTAACCAAATCCCGGGCCCTGGATCGGGCCCGGCGGAAGGGTCAGAAGTAATAGGGGAATTTCAGGCTGAACGAGAAGTCCGGCGAGTCCTCGGTAAGGCCGATGGACAGGTTGGGCACGATGGTCAGGTTGTCGGTGGCGGCGAAGGTCAGGCCGATGTTGAAGTTGGCGGCGTTGTAGTCGCTGTTGGTGATCGACTGCCAGTCGCCGCCGTCCGGCTTGATCTTGCTCTTGCTGGCGAACTGGTCGGTGACCGAGAACGACATGCTCATGCGTTCGTTGAGGGCAAAGGCGATACCGCCGCCGATCTGCCAGGAGTCGCCCAGTTTCACGTCCCCCTTGACCTTGCTGTTGACCTGGGGGCTGATGTCGCTGAACGAGTCTTGCATGTTGTAGGTGTAGGACAGGCTGGCGAACAGCACGGCAGGGTCGAAGGTCTTGACCAGCGAGATGCCCGGCGTGATCGCCCAGACGCCGTTGCCGGTCGGCAGGCTCTCGGGCACCGACAGATTGTTGTTGGTCGGGTCCTCGACCAGCTTGATGCCATAGGGATCCTTGCCGGTGGGGGCCTTGACGCGCAGGGTGAACACCGCGTCGGGCCAGTTCTCCGATTCGTCGAGGAACTTGTAGGCCACGCCAACGTTGACGTCGCCGATGGCCGGGTCGCGGGTGACCGACGCATCGGAGGTGACCGGGCCGGCACCGCCGGCACCGCCGGAGGAATAGGTCGATTCGCGATAAACGATGGGTACGTTTATATCGAACTGCCAGCGTTGATCCATGTTGTAGCGGGCGGTCAGGTCCAGGGTCCAGTTGTCGGCCTTGATCCGGTCCAGGTTGATGTTGCCGAGGAAGATCGAGTCCAGGGCGAGGAAACCGTTGAGCGTCAGGGCGCGGGTATCGTAGTGGGTGTAGGTGATGCCGGTCTCGACGCTGAACTTGCCGCCACCGAAGAAGCCACTGGCCTCGTCATACAGGTTGGAAACGCTTTGCGCGGGTTCCGAATCGTCCTTGAGCGACTGGCCGTAGGAGCTGCCAGTGCTGCCCGGTGCGCCGGATGCCACGGTCTGTGCGCCTTTGGCCGGTGACGAGGGGGATTTGGTCAGGCGCTTGGGCGGCGGGGCTGCCGGGGTTTCCTCGACCTGGCGCACACGCTGCTCAAGCACCATCAGGGCATTCTGCTGGGCTTCGTAGCGTTGCTTCAGTTCGCGTAATTCCTGCTTCAGTGCCTCGACCTGAGGGTCCGGAGCCGCGTTAAGCATTGTCGCAGGGGCCAATGTACTCAAACAGATTACAGCTCTGAACGTCAACGATCGTTGCATGGGTTAGCCGTCCCTTCTGACTACATACGATGAGACTGAGCGTAGATCAGTATCCGAGGGCGCGAAGACCTTTGAGCTGGTCAAGATTGCCGTTCAGCGCGGCGGCAGGGACATTGTCGCGCAACACGACGTTGAGCGAAGTGAGGTTGCTGACCTGGTTGCCGCTGCCGAGCAGCGTGGCGTTCTGCATAAGCCCGCCCTGGGCGATCTGCTGCAGGGTGCTGCCCTGGTTGTTGCTGGCCACGACGTTCATTTGCACGCCGGTACCGCTCGCGGAGACGCTCAGGGAGCCTGCGGCATTGCTGCCGACCAATGTCGAGCCCGCAGCCAGCACCTGGCCTTGCTGTGGCGCCTCGGGGGCCTGGTTGGCCTTGGTGACGTTGATGTCGACGTTGTTGTTGGCCATGTTGTTGTCACCGGCCGCGCGCACCACCTGGGTGACGCCGACGGTGGTGTCCAGGCCACCGCCACCGGTGACGGTGCCGGTGCCCTTGGAACTGGACGAACCACTGCCTTTCTCGTCGATCATGGACACGTAGAACTGCGGCTTGATGGTCGACTGCTGCACCTGCATCGAGGTCTTCGCGCCGATGACATCGCCATTGGCGTTCTGCCAGGTGCTGCTCATGACCACGCCGAAGCTGACTATCCGCCCCGGCAGCACATAGCGACCGCGCAGGTTGGCCAACTCCTGATCCTTCAGTTCAATGGGTTTGAACGTCTCTGCCTGGATGGGCAGGGCGGTGGCCAGGCAGATCAGGGTAAGCCAGGCTGGAGTCTTCATGGGATGCTCCCGACGCGTCGCGCTCGATTATCATTAGAAGAAGTCGCTGCGGATGAAGCCGAAGTCCATCAGTTCGGCATCCTTGACCGGGGTGAAGGAATTGATGCGGTCCTTGGCGCTCAGCGGCAGGGGCGGGTCGAGCAAGGCGTTGGTCTTGTCGTAGCCCTGGCCGATCACGGCGAAGATGATGCCGTTCCAGCCCTTGAGGAAATCTTCGACCTTGTAGCGTTTGTGGCCGAGCACCGGGTCGCCGATGTAGACCCAGCCTTTGTCGACCCGTTGCAGGACCACGAAGTGCTTGTAGCCACGGATGTCCATCAGCACCACCACGGGAATGCGCACGCTGGTCAGGGTGTCGGCGGCGACCCGGTAGCCGCGGGCACGCATGCCGAGGCTTTCCACATAGCGCTTCATGTCGAGCATCGAGAAGCCCTGGACCTTGACCAGGTCCTGGTCGGCGTGGGCCAGCATGCCCTCGATGATCGTGTGTTCGTCCACGTCCAGCCAGTAGGCCTGGCGCAGGATGGTTGCCAGCGCTGCGGCGCCGCAACTGAAATCGGTCTTCTGTTGCACCAGGTCGGCGAATTTGCGCTCGCGGATGCTCTGGATGGGCTTGTAGATCACCGCGCCCCCCGGCAAAACCGAAAGCGGCATCTGCGCCGCTTCGCTGTAACTGGCCATGCACAGCAAAAACGCCAAGGCGATCATACGCATGGTCTTGTCCCCCGATCCTGTTGAGGAAAAGGCCCCCCGAAGGGGGCCTCAAGGTCACAGCTGTCAGAACGAGGTGTTGGAGATGGCCAGCGAGTTGCTCTGCTGGTTGCCCACACCGGCTGCCACGTTGACACCGAGGTTGCCGCTGCCGCCATTCACCGAGCCACTCAGGGTGGCGGTGTTGGTCACAGGGTTAGCCCAGCCGGTAGGCGTCAGCACCTGGAAGGACACGGTGTTGCTCAGGTCGTACGAGCTGGACTCGCTGTAGCTCTTCGAGCCGGATTTGGCGTACTCGGAGGCTTTGCTACCCGATTTTTCGAACGAAGAGTCGTAGGCCTTCTCGAACGAAGAGTCGTAGGACTTCTCGAACGAAGAGCTGGAAGACTTGTCGCGCGACTTGTCATACGAGGCGTCGATCGAGGCGCTCAGCGACGCATCGAACGAATCGGTGCGGCTGCGCTCGTGGCGGCCGAAGTCCTGGGTGTGGGTCACGCTGCCACTTGCCGAGGCATCCAGCGAAGCGTTCAGAGAACCACTGGCCGAGGAGCTCGACTCATGGCTACGCGAACCACTGGCGTCCGAGCTCTTCGAGCCACTGGCGCTCCAGCTGTTGGCACCGGCGGCCTCCCAGCTCGACGAGGAGCTGCCTTCCTTGCTGAAGCTGGAGTCCTTGTCGTACGAGGCGCTGCCACTTTTCGTGGTGGTGAAGGTCAGCGTATCGACCCGGAAGGTGCGGTCGGCGTTGTTGTTCACGACCAGGCCTGGGCCGTTCTGGTCGGCGGAGGCGGTGGCGGTGGCATTACCCAGTGGCGCATTGGAGTTGGCAATGGCCATGGTGTTTTTCTGTTGGTTCAGGTCGCCACCGGCAATGTTGATGCCCATGTTGCCGCTGCCGTTGTTGCCCGAGCCGCTCATGATGCCGGAGTTGGTGACGCCGTAGTTGTTGACCTTGTTGTTGTTGCTGTACTGACGCACATCGGCGGTGGCCGAGGCGGAGCCGAACACGAAGGTGTTATCCAGGCTCGAGTCAGCACCGGCGTTGGCGATGGCGGCGGCGTTGTCTTGCTGGTTGCCGGCGCCGGCGGCCACGTTGACACCGACGTTGCCGCTGGTGCCGGAAGCCGAGCTGCTCATTTCGGCTTCGTTCACGGTGCCTTCATTGCTGATGCGGTTGTTGGTGCTGCTTTGCTTGTCCCAGGCATTGGCGGTTGCATACACCGGGATCTTGGTAGGAGGAGGGGTGTGATGACCGTTGTTGTGATGACCATTGTGATGGTCGTTGCCACGCCGATCATTCTGCCCAGCTTGTACAGCCACAGCCATGATCGCAGCAATTGCGAAAACCAGAGGCTTGAGTGCCATCGAGGGTTTCATGGTGGTTCTCCGTACTTTATTTTAGGTTAAGTGTTGTTGTTACCTGTTTGGGTCAATCCGCGACCCGGATGCTCAGGGTGTTGGCCGTTCGGTTTCCCACCCCGGCACTCTGATTCAACTGCACCACGCCACGGCTACCGGTGAATGCCTGGTCGCTGGTGCTGACCTGGCGATGGCCGGGTGTCTGGGCAGTTGGATCCGAGCTGTTGACCAGCGCCACGTTCTGTTGCAGAAGGACGCTGTCGTCGATGCTTTGCGGTTGGGCACTGACGCTGATGCGCAGTGCGTTGGCTTGCTGGTTGCTGGCGCCGGCGCTCTGGTTGACCCCGAGGATGCCGTTGCCATGACTGAAGGCCGTGCCCTGGATACTGGCCTGGGCGTCCAGCGCAGGGTCGACATGGGTGCGCAGGCGCTGGCGGATCTGGGTGCTGGCGTTGGCGTCGTGGCCGATGGCGATGGCTCGGGCGTTGACCTGTTGCTGTTGGTCGCCGGCCGCCTGGTTGACGCCCAGGTTGCCTTGATACTGCGCGCCGGAACTGTCGATGGTGGCATTGTTGATCACGGGGGATTGGGCGAAGGCCGAAGCACTGCACAGCGTGGCCAGGATCAGCAGCGAATGCCTCATGTCATTGGCCTCCGCCGAGCACTTTCAACGCGCCCAGGCCTTGCTGGACGTTGGAGTTGACCATGTTGGCGATGCCGTTGCCGCCCGAGCCCGAGCCACGTCCGCCGGCGATGTTGGGCAACTGGGTCTGGTTGCCGATGTTGCTGCCGATGGTGTTGGTCTGCTGGGTGATCAGCGAGTTGATCCCGGCGCCGCTGGTGATGCCGGCGAAGTCGCCGTCGCTCAGCTCACTGGTCTGCCTGAGGATGTGCGCAGACGGGTTGGTGTTGACAGTGACCGGATTGGGGTCGGGCATCATGGGTGCGCGTATCGCGCTGCGCGTCTGCACTTCGCGGGTGATGACGACGATGCCGTTGTCTGCCTGGGCGGGCAGGCTGAAGCTGGATCCCAAAGCGCAACCAAGCAGCAGGAGGTGACAGATCTTGCCTTTTTCTGGTTTCCCCACGATGGCAATTCCTTCTTCGGCGTTTGGGCCAGGGGCCGCGTTGCCAGAAGGAGAGCAGAAGCTGTGCCGGTTTTTGTTATTGCTTGAGAATCAGGAGCTTGTGTGGGAAGCGCTCGTGCGTCAGAGAGTTGGTGTATCAGTGCTGAGACAGATCCCCGGCAAGGAAGGGGGCGAAGCCCGTATTATCGGGCTTCGAAGGGGAGGCGACGGCGGTGTATCAGCGATGTGACACTGCCCCCGAAACTGCGGCAATACGCGCAAATCCGGGGACTAAGGCCAGTCGGTGTGTATCAGCGGTTTAACATTCAGTGGGGAAGGCCGGGCATTTCCCGTCAAGCAAGCGTTGCACCGCGCCCAGCACCGTGACGCTGCGCTGTGGCCAGTCTCCGTCGATGACCTGCACGTTCTGTTGATGGCGTTGCAACCAGGCCAGGCTGTCGTCAAAGAACGCCTGGCGCTCCTCAAGGCGGGGCTGGCAGCGTTGCCCGTCACCGACCCATTCGACGCCCTCAGGGCGCAGCAGCAGGTGCAGGTCGTAATGGCGCGCCGTCAGCGCTTCTTCGATCCAGGCGGGGCAGTCACCGAACAGTGCCCGGCTCCAGAGGATGTTGCTGAGCAGGTGGGTATCGAGAATCAGCAGTGCCGGTGCTTGCTCTCGGCCTTGATCTTCCCAGGCCAGCTGGCCGCGGGCGATGGTGGGGATGTCGGCATAGCAGGTGTCGCGTTGTTCGCGCTCCATGAAATGGCGGACGTACTCGCCGACCAGCACGCCACCGAAATGCGCCTGGATTTCGCCGCTCAACCAGCTCTTGCCGCTGGACTCCGGGCCACACAGCACCAGCACTTTCATACCGTTGCCAGCGCCGGGTCGCGGCGCCACTCCAGCCAGCCGCGCACGGCGATCAGGGTGAACAGGGCGTAGAGCGCGGCGGTGAGGTACAGACCCTTGTACAGGAACAGGCCGACGAAGATCACGTCCACGACTACCCACAACGCCCAGCATTGCAGGCGCTTCTGCGCCATCCACAGCTGCGCCACCAGGCTGAAGCCGGTGAGGGCGGCGTCCAGCCAGGGCTGGGCGGCGTCGGTCCAGTGCGCCATGCCCGCGCCCAGCAGCAAGCTGGCCAGCAGGCCGGCCGCCAGGCCCTTGAGCATCGGCGCAGGGGCCAGGCGGGTCACCTGGCGGGCATCCTCGATACGGTCAGGTCGGGTCCACTGCCACCAGCCGTACAGCTGCAGCACCGCGTAGACCAACTGCAGGAGCATGTCCGAGTACAGCTTCACCTCGTAGAAGATCCAGCTGTACAGCACCACCATCACCAAACCGATCGGCCAGCACCAGGGGTTCTGCTTGACGGTGAGCCAGACGGCGATGACGCCGAGCGCGGCGGCGAAGAGTTCGAGGCCGGACATCGGCGATCCTTGAGCGGGGAAAGGGCGGGATGCTACAAGTTTCGAGCGGCAAGCAGCAAGCTGCAGTGGCGGGGACACTGCTGGGGCGCTCTTTCTTGCCGCTTGCAGCTTGTCGCTTGCCGCCACTAAACCCTGAACTGGCGCAGCAGTTGCTCCAGGTCCTCGCTCAGCCGCGCCAGGGCTACTCCGGCGTCGCTGGACTGGCGCGCGGCCTCGGCGGTCTGTTGCGACAGGTCGGCGGTTTCGGTGACGTTGCGGTTGATCTCCTCGACTACGTGGGACTGCTGCAGGGTGGCGCTGGCGATCGAGGCATTGAGCGCACCGAGGTTGCCCAGCGCCTGGCTGATGGCATCGAGGCTGCTACCGGCCTCGCGAGCCTGCTCGACCGTCTGGCGCGAGGCTTCGCTGCTGGTGTCGATGGCCCGCACTGCGGCCTCGGACTGACCCTGCAGGTGCTCGATCATGGTCTGGATCTCGGCGGTCGACTGAGCGGTGCGCTGCGCCAGCAGACGCACCTCGTCGGCGACCACGGCGAAGCCGCGGCCCTGCTCGCCGGCGCGGGCGGCCTCGATGGCGGCGTTGAGGGCGAGCAGGTTGGTCTGCTCGGCGATCGAGCGGATTACCTCGAGCACGCCACCGATCTTGGTGCTGTGACTGGCCAGTTCACGGATCACCTGCACCGCTTGCTCGATGGTTGCCGAAAGCCGGTCGATCTGCTGCAGGCTGCCGTGGATCGCCTGCTGGCCATGGCCGACCTGGGTCTGGGCGTTGCGCATCTCGCTGGAGGCCTGTTCGGCGTGCTTGGCCACGTCATGCACGGCGTAGGAAACCTCGTTGATCGCGGTGGCCACCTGGTCCATCTGCAGCGATTGCTGAGTACTGCGGGCCTGGGCGGCGCCTGCGTTGTCGCCGACATGGCCGGCCGATTCGGCCAGGTGATGGGCAGCGCCCTGCAACTGGCCGACCACCCCCTGCAGCTTGCCGTTGAAACGGTTGAAGTGTTCGCCCAGAAGGGTGATTTCATCACGGCCATGGGTGTCCAGGCGCCGGGTCAGGTCGCTTTCGCCACTGGCGATGGTGCCCATGGCTTGTACCGCCTCCTGCAGCGGGCGGGCGATGCTGCGGGCGATCAGCATCACCAGCAGGGCCATCAGCAGGGCGATGCCCAGGCCGACCAGCGAGGCGTCGCGCAGTTGGCGGGCGAACTCGGCCTGCACGTCGTCGACGTAAACGCCCGAGCCGATGATCCACCCCCAGGGTTTGAACAGCTGGATGTAGGAGGTTTTCTCCACCGGGTCGCTGGCGCCGGGCTTGGGCCAGCGATAGTCGACCGGCCCCGCACCCTGGCTGCGGGCCAGGGCGACCATCTCGTTGAACACGGCAAAGCCATCCGGGTCGCGGATGGCCGAGAGGTCCTGGCCATCGAGCTTGGGGTTGGCCGGGTGCATGACCATCTTCGGTTGCAGGTCGTTGATCCAGAAGTAGTCGTTCTGGTCGTAGCGCAGCCCGCGCACCACTTGCAGGGCTTGCTGCTGCGCGGCTTCGCGGGTGAGCGTGCCGGCGGCCTCCAGGCCCTGGTAATACGTCAGGATGCCGGCGGCGGTCTGCACCACGTGGCGGGTCTTTTCGGCCTTGGCCTGGTACAGGTCGCCGTGGAGCTGGCGCAGCATCAGCAGGCCCAACACCAGCAGCATGGCCACGGCCACCAGCAGGATCAGCCACAGACGGCGGCTGATCGACATCGACCTCAGGGTCTTCATGATGCGTTACTCCAGTCTTTGTTCTTTTTATCCAGGGCATCCAAGCATGCTTTGCCGCCGGCCCCCACTCGACCAACGGCTAATGAGTCGTTCTTGACATCCTGTGTAGCAGGTAACGCAAGCCTTGAAACACAGGCTCTGCTAGGATTTCGGCCGCGCCAGATGAAACCTTTAGGCTGCTGGGCTTTTCAGCTGGCCTTGGGAGCCACTGTCGCTGTAAAAAGCACGCGCCGCGTGCGGCATCATTGAGTCAATCAAAACAAGCGGCCTGCCACGCGCAGCGTCGCACTTGGGGGAAAGATGGATTTTTGGAGTGCCTTGCAGGCAATCATCTTGGGCGTGGTCGAGGGGCTGACGGAGTTCCTGCCCATTTCGAGTACCGGGCACCAGATCATCGTCGCCGACCTGATCAACTTCGGCGGCGAACGTGCCATGGCGTTCAACATCATCATCCAGCTGGGCGCGATCCTGGCGGTGGTGTGGGAGTTTCGACGCAAGATCTTCGACGTGGTGCTGGGCCTGCCCACACAGGTGCCGGCACGGCGTTTTACCGCCAACCTGCTGATCGCCTTCTTCCCGGCGGTGGTCCTTGGCGTGCTGTTCGCGGACCTGATCCACGAGTATCTGTTCAACCCCATTACCGTGGCCGCCGCACTGGTGGTGGGCGGGGTGATCATGCTGTGGGCCGAGCGTCGCCAGCATCGGGTGGAAGTCGATCATGTCGATGACATGCGTTGGAGCCATGCGCTGAAGATCGGTTTCGTCCAGTGCCTGGCGATGATTCCGGGGACTTCGCGCTCTGGTTCGACCATTATTGGCGGCCTGCTGTTCGGCCTGTCGCGCAAGGCGGCCACCGAGTTCTCGTTCTTCCTGGCCATGCCGACCATGGTCGGCGCGGCGGTGTATTCGGGGTACAAGTACCGTGAGTTGTTCCAGCCGGGCGACCTGCCGGTGTTCGCCCTCGGTTTCGTGGTGTCGTTCATCTTCGCGATGATCGCCGTGCGTGGGTTGCTCAAGTTCATTGCCAACCACAGCTACGCGGTGTTTGCCTGGTACCGGATTGCCTTTGGCCTGCTGATCCTGGCGACCTGGGAGTTCGGTTGGGTCGACTGGTCGACGGCGCACGGTTGACATGGCCCGTATGCAGCGTGCGCCTCGGGGCGAGGAGGGCGTGCGCCATGCACGCCTGAAATGGCTGGTACTGATGGTGCTTTGCCTGTTGCCGGTGGTGGGTGGCCTGCGAATGGGGTTGAGTGATGGGACCTGGCTGCCGCTGGCGATGTATCCGCTGGTGAGCCTGGTCAGCCTGCTGTTGTACTGGCAGGACAAGCAGCAGGCGCGGAACCAGGCTTGGCGCACGCCGGAGAAGGTGCTGCATGCCAGCGAGCTGCTGGGGGGATGGCCGGGGGCGTTGCTGGCGCAGCAGGTGTTTCGGCACAAGACTCGGAAGGTTGCCTATCAGGTGGTGTTCTGGGGGATTGTTTTTGTGCATCAGGTGTTTTGGGTTGATTATCTGTTCTTGGCGGGGCGTTGGGGGTTTGTGATCTGAGGATTGTTGTTAGGTGGTTTTGAAAGTTGTAGGCGCATTCATTTGTGATGTA